>DASZRZ010000319.1:0-9232 GCA_035548935.1 Terriglobales bacterium | reverse complement strand
GGTGCCGCAGACCTGTCCCAAGTGCGGCAGCGAGTACGTGCAATTTCTCGGAACGGGTTCGGAGAAGCTGGAAGAGGTGCTTCACGGGATGTTCCCGCAGGCGCGCATTGCGCGTCTGGATCGCGATACGGTGCGCAACCGCGATGACTTCGAGCGAGTGCTCTCGGCGTTGCACGCCGGAGAGCTGGACATTGTGGTGGGCACACAGATGATTGCCAAGGGACACGATATCCATGGCGTAACGCTGGTGGGCGTTGTGGGCGCGGATAATGGTCTTGCGATGCCGGATTTCCGGGCCGCCGAAAGGACCTTTCAACTTCTGACGCAGGTTGCCGGGCGGGCCGGCCGTGGCGACGCCGCCGGAGAGGTGATTCTGCAAACGTATTTTCCTGATCACTACGCAGTGCAGTTCGCCGCCCGGCATGACTATGCCGGGTTTTATGAAAAAGAGCTGCGATACCGTAACTGGATGCGCTATCCGCCCTTCAGCGTTCTGGCGAACGTGCTGGTGCGAAGCGACAAACTCAACGACGCGCTGAAATATTCCGGGCTGCTCGGACAGTGGTTCGAACAGGCTTCCAAAGAGGGCGTACGCGTGATGGGGCCTGCGGTGGCGGCGGTATCGAAGCTGAAGAGCGAGTATCGTTACCAGTTCGTGCTGAAATCTTCCAGCCGCAAGCGGCTCAATGAAATATTGCGGGCCATGCTGACACATGCCGCCCAGCAGAAGATTCCGCGGACGAATCTGGTGGTGGATGTGGATGCACTGTCCCTGCTATGAAAGCTTTGCTGTGGAAGCTTTTCTGTGTAGCCGCTCCGGTAACCGGGCCGTACCACTGTTAGGATAGAGGGTTTTTAGGGATTCCCGCCAACCCCCGTGGAGAAGACCAGAGGAGAGATTATGCCGAAGATTCAACGCGCGATATTGAGTGTTACCGATAAGACCGGGCTGGTGGAGTTTGCCAAAGGCCTAGCCGGAATGGGTGTGGAGCTGATCTCCACGGGAGGCACGGCCAGGCAGCTGCGCGAAGCGGGCGTTGCGGTCAAAGACATCTCCGATCTGACGGAGTTCCCGGAGATGCTGGATGGACGGGTAAAGACACTGCACCCTCGCGTTCACGGCGGCATTCTCCACATCCGATCGAATCCCGAGCACCGCTCTACGGTTGCCGAGCATGGCATTGCGCCCATTGACATGGTGGTGGTGAACCTCTATGCCTTCGAGAAGACCGCGGCCAAGCCGGGTGTGGCTTTCGAGGAGTTGATTGAGAACATCGACATCGGCGGGCCCTCGATGATCCGTTCGGCGGCTAAAAATTTCGCGGATGTTGCCGTGGTCACCTCGACCTCGGATTACAACGATCTGCTGCAGGAGATGCGCTCCACCGGCGGTGAGCTTTCGCGCGAGACGAAATGGAAGCTGGCCCAGAAGGCCTTTGCCACCACGGCGGCCTACGACAGCGCCATTGCCAGCACGCTGGAAAAAGTGGCGGTGAACGGGCACTTTGAACTTCCCGCCGCCGGTGGCGGCTTCCCGAAGATTCTGCGCCTGAATCTCCGTAAGCTGGCGGACCTGCGTTACGGCGAAAATCCGCACCAGAAGGCGGCGGTGTACTCCGACGGCTCGGAGACGGGCGTTGCCAATGCACGCCAGCTTCAGGGCAAGGAGCTTTCGTATAACAACATCGTCGATCTCGATGCCGCATGGGAGCTGGCGCAGGAGTTCAGCGAGCCGGTATGTGCCATCATCAAGCACACCAACCCTTGCGGAACGGCGGTGGGCGCCACACTAGCGGAGGCTTACCGGCGGGCGCTGGAATGCGATCCGGTATCGGCCTTCGGTGGGGTGATTGGGGTCAATCGAGCGGTGGATGCAGAAACCGCCACCGAAATGGCCAAGCTGTTTGTGGAGGCGATTGCAGCACCTTCCTTCAGCCCGGAGGCGCGGCAGGCATTGGCGGGGAAGAAGAACCTGCGCCTGGTGGAGGTCGCTGCCGCTCCCGCGGGATGGGTTCTGAAAAAGGTGTCGGGCGGAATGCTGGTGCAGGATCCCGACGTACGTCCGCTGGTAGAAGCCGATCTGAAGGTGGTAAGCCAGCGCCCTCCCACCCCTGCGGAGATGAAGGACCTCCTGTTTGCCTGGAAGGTGGGCAAGCACGTGAAATCCAATGCCATTCTCTATGCGCGCAGCGGGCAGAGCGTGGGCGTGGGCGCGGGTCAGATGAGCCGCGTGGATTCGGCGAAGATTGGGGCTATGAAGTCGGTCCTGGGAACCGCCGGGTCGGTGGTGGCATCGGACGCCTTTTTCCCCTTTCCCGACGGGGTGGAAGAGATTGCCAGGGCTGGGGCAACGGCCGTAATCCAGCCCGGAGGGTCGATGCGGGATGCCGACGTGATTGCGGCGGCAGATCGCCTGGGAATGGCCATGGTGCTGACCGGGGTAAGGCACTTCCGGCACTAGAGTGCCATTCCCGACCTAATACCCCTGGGAAGCAGCTCGTTCTTCCCGAATGCACGGGCTGCGTTTTCTGACGTACAATTGCTTGGAACGAGACGGAGTTTCCGCATCCTAATGGTGCCAGGGGACATCTATCTCTACGGGTAAGGACGCCCATGAAGATCAGCAGTTCTGCCTTGTTACTGGTTCTGGCTGCAGTGCTCACAGCTACGGCGCAAACGCCCACCGCACAGCCTCAGGCATCCGGCAAGGCGGAGCCGCGGGCTGCAAAGCCAGAGCCTTCCGAAGCCAAGCCGGAATCTAAGCCGGATAAGGCTGCGGCCTATTACCACTACTCGCTCGCCCACATGTATGAGGAGATGGTGGCCATCTACGGGCGGTCGGAATACGCCAGCAGGGCAATTGAAGAGTACAGAAAGGCTATCGAAGCAGATCCGAAATCCGAGTTCCTGAACTCTGGTCTGGCGGAGCTGTATGCCAAGACCGGGCGCATCTCCGATGCGGTGCTGGAAGCGGAAGACATTCTTAAGAGGGACCCGAACAATCTCGATGCCCACAAGCTTCTGGGCAGAATCTACCTGCGGTCCCTGGGTGACCTGCAGGCTGGCACGCAGTCGCGCGACCTTCTGCGGCGGGCGGTGGAACAGTACGAGGCGATCTCCGCCCTGGAGCCGAATAATCCCGAGAATCACCTGCTGCTGGGCCGGCTGTACCGTATTGGCAATGAGCTCCTGAAGGCAGAAAAGTCCTTCAAGAGGGCATTGGACCTGCAGCCGGATTCGGAAGAGGCCGCCATTACCCTTGCCTATCTTTACATTGAGGAGGGCGACGCGAGCCGCGCCACGCAGCTTCTGCTGGCGGTTCCGGAAGATGAGCGCTCCGGCAAGACCTATGCCGCTTTGGGATATACCTACGAGCAGCAGAAGTTGTACAAAAAAGCGGTTGAGGCTTACAAGTTAGCCGTCGCACAGGACAAGGACAATCTGGAAGCCATGCGAGGCCTGGCCCAGAGTCTGCTCAACGACAACCAGCCAGACGCGGCTCTGGACCAATACCGGGCAATTGTTGAGGCCGATTCCCACGATGCGCAAAGCTATATGCGCATTGCCGAAATCCAACGCCGCCAGGGACGATTTGATGAGGCTCTCGCAAGCCTCAAGACCGCTGAAACCGAGGTGCCGGATTCCCTGGAGGTTCCCTACAACATCGCCGTGATCTACCAGGGACAGGGAAAGTACGACCAGGCCGCTCAGGCGCTCCAGCAGCTGTTACAGAAAAGCGAAAAGCAGAACAATAGCTACACCGAGGGTGAGCGCAACAACCGCGCAGTTTTCCTCGAGAGGCTGGGAACGGTATACCGGGAGGCAGGTAAGACCCAGCTTTCGGTTGATACCTTCCGGCGCATGATTCCTCTGGGTGAGGATGGGATATCGCGCGCCTACCAGCAGATCATCGATACCTACCGCGATGCCAAACAGTACACGCAGGCCACGGCTGCGGCTCAGGAGGCGACCCAGAAGCTTCCCAAGGACCGCGGAATGAAGCTGGTGCTGGCTTCGCAGATGACCGATTCCGGGCAGGTGGAAAAGGGACTGGAACTCGCCAAGGCCCAGTTGACCAATACGCCCGAGGATCGCGATGTCTATATCTCACTGGCCCAGATATACAGCCGGTTGAAGCGCTGGCCCGAGTCGGAGGCTGCGATTGCCAAAGCCGAAGGCATGTCCCAAAAGCAGGAAGAAAAGGATTATGTGGCCTTTGTCGCGGGGTCGATTTTCGAGCGCCAGAAGAAATTCGATCAGGCGGAGGATATGTTCCGCCGGGTGCTGGTCAACGACTCCGACAACGCCACGGCCCTGAACTATCTGGGTTATATGCTCGCCGACCGCGGGGTGCGCCTGGAAGAGGCCCTGGGATACATCAAGAAAGCCCTGCAACTGGACCCACAGAATGGAGCCTATCTGGACTCGCTTGGCTGGGCTTATTACAAGCTCGGCAATTACGTCCTGGCGGAAGAAAACCTGCGTAAGGCTTCGGAGCGCATCGGCAACGATCCTGCGGTGCTCGACCACCTCGGAGATCTCTACCTCAAGACCGACCGGCTCAAGATGGCGGCGGCCTACTGGGAGCGGGCTTTGCGCGAATATGGCCGGAGTGTGGCGGCGGATGTGGACAACTCCGACATCGCCAATGTGCAAAAGAAGCTGGAATCCGCGCGCATGAAGCTGGCCAAGCAGGGGAACTCTCAGTAACAGCGGCCTTTTACGGCCACCCAAACCCGTTCACGGGCAATCTGCGCCCTGCTGTCCTTGTTTTCTCCCCCTTTGCCATGGGCCTGCCCTGAAAGCAGGGGGCAGAAAGTTCGGGCCAACCCAAAGTTCGGGCTAACCCAAAAAAATCAGAAAAAATCATAGCCAGAAGGCAAAACTGGAGTACACTTCCCGCCGGCACAATGTGGGGAGCGGGATTTTTCCTGTTCTGTACCGTGATTATTTTATTTCTTTCCATGTGCCGCTTTTCATACTCGGGCCTCATCCATAGGCAGTCTGGGCCATTTGTTGGGCTTAGAAATCGGGCGTTCGCGCCCCACTTCGTGGAGGCCACATGCACAGTTCCACCACCCCTGTTACTCCGGGCTCCGTTCGCAAGCCAGTTGTCCATGAGAGCGACCGCAACGTCATCATTTACACCGGATTTGCGGCGCTGGCTCTCGTGCTGCTGGGAGCTTTCGTGTATCACTTTTCAGGGCAACTGCTGAGGTAACCCGGCTTGACGGTCCGCAGGCGGCGGAGCTTGTGAAATTGGCAAGCTTTGTTGAGCCGGAGTGTGTTCCGGCGCCGGGGACCGGTACGTCTCCAATGCCCGTAAATAACTGCCACAGATAGCGCCATGGCGCGTTATAGTGGCGACGCATCTGCCCGCCAGGCCGCCAGTGTTAAAATGGCGTACTCTGATGTGAATGTAGAGTGAATTGCGTCAGTTGCGCCAAACCACATGGATACTCCCGGACAGCCTCCTGCTCAAGATCAATCCGTCACCTATGCCTCTGCCGGCGTGAATATCGACCGCGGCCAGAGAGTTAAACAGCGCATCAAGTATCTGGCTCACAAGACATTCACCAAGGGAGTGTTGAGTGAGATCGGCAGCTTTGGGGGCATGTTTGCCCTCGACAAGAAATACAAAGACCCAGTGCTGGTTTCAAGTGTCGATGGCGTGGGCACCAAGCTGAGAGTTGCTTTTGAGATGAACCTGCACCATACCATCGGCGGCGACCTGGTGAACCATTGCGTGAACGATATCGCCGTTCAGGGCGCGGCCCCTCTCTTCTTCATGGACTACTTCGCATCCGGCAAGTTGGATCCCGATGTGGCGGAAAAAGTGGTGACCGGTATCGCGGACGCCTGCAAGCAGAATGGCTGCGCTCTCATTGGCGGCGAGACCGCCGAGATGCCCGGATTTTATGGCAACGGCGAGTACGACCTGGCGGGCTTCATCGTTGGCGTGGTTGATGCCGATCGCATGATTACCGGAAAAAATGTGCAGGTGGGCGATGTGCTGGTTGGACTGCCCTCCAACGGCCTCCACACCAATGGTTATTCGCTGGCGCGCAAGCTGCTCTTTGAAGTCGGCAAATATACCGCCGATACCTACGTGAACGAATTGAAGAATAAAGCCGGCAATGAATTGATGCGTGTCCACAAGAGTTACTGGCCGGTGCTGAAGAAGCTGGTGGATGCCGAAGCCATTTCCGCGATGGCCCACATCACCGGAGGCGGCATTACCGAGAACCTGCCGCGCGTGCTGCCCAAGGGGGTTTCCGCCGTGGTGGATACCGCAAGCTGGCCGGTGCAGCCGATCTTTCAGCATCTGCAGACCCTGGGAAAGGTTCCGGATGATGAAATGATGCGAACCTTCAACATGGGCATTGGGATGATCCTTGTGGTCTCGCCCAAAAAGTTCAAGAAAGTTCAATCGGTTCTGGAGCGGGCGGGAGAAAAAAGCTATACGATCGGGCGGATCGTGAAAGGCGAGCGCAAAGTCATCTTCAACTGATGCAGGCGAATCCGCGCCGTGGCCGCGTTCGCGCGGCTTTTTTCATTTTGAAGGTTTACCATTTCCGGGTTGCAGGTATGGCTTCGTTAAAAAATATTGGGGTACTTCTCTCCGGTCGCGGATCGAACTTCATGGCCATTGCGGAATCCGTGCGGACGGGAAAAATCCCCGCGCGGATCGCGGTGGTGATTTCCAATCGATCCGATGCGCCCGGAATTGAGCATGCGCGAAAGCTCGGGCTGGATGCCAGGGTGATTCTCTCCAGGGGAATGGTCCGGGAAGAGCACGACAGGCTGGTTGCCTCGGCGTTGCGGGAGTGCGAAGTGGAACTGGTCTGCCTGGCCGGATACATGCGCCTGCTCTCGCCCGTATTGATCAACGCATTCCCGCAGCGGATTCTAAACATCCACCCTTCGCTCCTGCCGGCATTCCCCGGGCTCGACGCACAGAAGCAGGCCGTGGAATACGGGGTGAAGGTCTCCGGCTGCACGGTTCATTTTGTCGATGAGCATCTCGACCACGGAGCCATCGTGGTTCAAAAAACGGTGCCATTGCACGAAGCGGACGACGACCATTCGCTGGCCGCGCGAATCCTGGAGCAGGAGCACATTGCCTACACCGAGGCCATCAACATCGTCTTGTCGGGCGAATACGAGATCAGCGGCCGCCGCGTGATTGTGAAACGCTCGCAGATGGCCAAAGCGACATAGCACTCCCACAAGGGGTGTAGGTTCCCGCTGCGCCACAATAAGTAGTGTTTATGGCTTCGCTCTCTCACCCGCATCTAATTGAACCGGGCCAGGGCGTGTGATATATCCCGAATCGGGCGTATTTTTGCGGCCCGGGGTGACTATGGCGAGTACGGTTTGGAAGGGCCATCTTACGTTTGGTCTGGTATCGCTGCCGGTAAAGTTGTTCAGCGCGGCGCGTGCCGAGACCGTCAGTTTTAATCAACTGCATAAGACTGACAATTCGCGAATCAAGATGGTGATGTACTGCCAGGCCGAGGAGAAGCCCATTGAGCGCAGCGAAATTGTGAAGGGGTACGAGTACGAGAAAGGGAAGTACGTCGTCATCGACGAAGAAGATATTAAAAAAGTAGCGCCGCAGTCGGCGAAGACAATGGAGATTCTGGAGTTTGTGCAATCCAGCGAGGTGGATCCCATCTACTTTGAAAGCTCCTACTACATGGCTCCCGATCAGGCGGGGGAGAAGCCTTATGCGCTGTTATTCGAGGCGCTCAAGCGAACCGGATATGTGGGTGTGGCGAAGATAGCAATGCACAGCCGCGAGCACATTGTGATTCTGCGTCCGGGAGATCGCGGCATTCTGTTGCACACGATGTACTACGCCGATGAAATCCGCAAAGTTGATGAGTTCCGCACCGATACGCATTTGGTGAAGGAAAGTGAGCTGAAGCTTGCCACCACGCTGATTGACTCGCTGGCAGCGAGCTTTGAACCCGCGAAATATCAGGATGATTACCGCGCCAATTTGCTGCGCATGATCGAGGCGAAAAAAGCCGGGCAGCAGGTGGTGGAGCCTCCTGCGGCTGCCCATATGGCGCCGGTGGTGGACATTCTGGAAGCTCTGAAAATGAGCCTCGAAAAGGCGAAAACCAAAAAGCCGGTGCAATCCGCTGGACTTGCCGATGCTGCGGTAAAAGCCGTGGAATCAAGGCCAAAGCGCTCCCGAAAGACAGGGAGCTCCTAGTCTGCTGGCCTAATCTCGGCGGTGCAAAAATACAGCCGCTTGCCAGACCGCTATCAAACCATTCAGAATCAAGGCTTGGGCGCGCGGCCTTATTCCCCCGGCAGGGGAATGCCGCCAACCTTTCTTTCTAAAAGATGTTGTTTTTGCAACTTGAGCCAGAATTGAGCATCTACATGTCCTTGGAGTCGGCATGACAACTTCACCAGCTACGGTCCCGGTTTCTGGCAAAGATTTGGAATCCAAAGATTTGGAATCCAAAGCAGCTGATTACGCCGTGCGCTATGCCTCCGTACGCCGGACCACTGAGAGCCTGGCGCGGCGGCTCTCGCCCGAGGACCAGATGCTGCAATCCATGCCGGAGGCCAGCCCGGTAAAGTGGCACCTGGCTCACACCACATGGTTCTTCGAGACCTTTCTTCTTCTGCCGCACCTGAAGGGCTATCGCAGCTTTAATCCCGAGTTCACTTATTTATTCAACTCGTATTACAACATGGTGGGAGAGCGGCCGGAACGCCCCAATCGCGGGCTGATGTCGCGTCCGGGAATCGATTCCATTCTTCGCTACCGTGAGCATGTGGATCGCGCCATGTTGCAGTTGAGCGAGCACAATCCTGGGCCAGAGGTTTTGGCCGTGATCGAGATTGGCTTGCAGCATGAGCAGCAGCACCAGGAATTAATCATTACCGATATCAAGCACGCATTCTGGATGCAGCCCTTGCGTCCTGCTTACAGCCAGCGGCCGCCGGACGATTTCACGGCCCCTGCCGGGATCGAGTGGGTTCCGTTTGAAGGAGGAATCCGCCACGCAGGATATTCCGGCGATGGGTTTGCCTTTGACAATGAGAGTCCGCGCCATCAGGTTTTGTTGCAGCCGTTTCACCTGGCCTCACGCCTGGTAACCAATGCGGAGTACAGCGGCTTTATGGAAGATGGCGGTTATCGCCGTCCGGAGTTGTGGCTTTCCGATGGCTGGGAGGTTGCGCGCAGCAGCCACTGGCGCGCTCCCCT
>DASZRZ010000318.1:0-2133 GCA_035548935.1 Terriglobales bacterium | reverse complement strand
GTATGCAAAGTCAAGGTATTGAAGTCCCCAAAAAATTCCTTGAGGATCTCAGCTCCCGCCGAAACCGTCCCGCTGTGGCCGCTGGGGTACTCCGGATGTGGAGGAGTAGCAATCAAGGGCTGCCATGCCAGGTAGTTATTTGTGACGGCGCCATCGGGATTTGCGTTCAAAGCCGTTACTGGCCGCCAGAACTTATAGGTATATTTCGCGTCCCAGATGGCGATCCGGGCGTCTGCAATCGCAATATCAACGAGCCCAAAGATCAGGGCATTCTGCTTCAGGGAAGTTCCACGAGAGGTTGCAAGCAGGCGCGCGGCTTCATTCACAAGCAGCTCGGCATCCTGCTTGTAAAACTGCGCGATGTGAGTCTGATCAGCCGTACGCACCACACTGGTTGCCGATCCAAGCGTTTTGACCTCGGCCAATGCCTGGTTGTATCTGAAACTTCCAACGGCAGGTGGGGCAGGCGGGCGGAATTCACTTCCCTCTCTGATAAGAAAGGGCGTAACGAAGCCCCATTGCGAGTTGATCCCGGGGGCAAATGCCGGGGGCGTTGGCCTCCACTGTCCTACTCCGGTTAGGCCTGTAGCGGGATAAGGAACATCGGGGTTGGAACCATCGCTGGATCGCAAGGCAAGGATGTCCGCCGCGGCAGCGGAGCCGATCGTGCGCCCGTTCAATTTCGCCAGCCCATCGGGTATCCCGGACAATGTGCTTGCCAGGTTGGCATCCAGACCGGCTTGCTGTCCCGGGAAGAAATACACCAGCACATCGTGGGCCGCCTGAGCCGCGGCGGCTTCAGCGGAGGACGGCCTTGGAGCATGGGTTCGGTAATGATAGGCAGGGCCGATGGGTTGAATGGCGTTTACGGCGTCATAGACTGCGATTGCTTCAATCGCGTCCACCCGGCTCGCAAGATTGCTGTTCAGTCCGCCGGTCTTGGTGGCAGACACGGTAATCAGGTTCCAGTTGGTGATTACGTCGGCGGAGGAATAGGCGGTAGCCAGCATCAGCACCACGATCATCATGGCCGCTGGCGTAAGTTTCGATTTCAAAACAGAAAAGTAAGACACGGGTTCTCTCCTTAAAGTTTGTGAATTTGAGTTTTTTGATCAAGGGGCAAAAGAAAAAGGCCCGGGAAATAGATTCCGGGCCTTAATCGAGCTTTTGAACTTCTAGTGCAGGATGGTTACAGTTGCGGAAACGTCCGTACACAAGCGCGATCCATGCCGGAAACTTCTCCAGCAGGACAACAGCTTGGTGTATGGGCAACGAGCATGTTCGATAAATAGCAGAGGCTCAAGAAACTGTCAACGTAGCCGGTTGCGGAAGCATGACCCCATAAACTGAACCCTCTCGTGACGTCAAGGCGGCCTCATGCGGCCATTTTGTCTTCTGCCATGGCCTCGAATTGCCCCCGGTGCGCTGCCGCCTGTTCGATCTGCGCGTTGATTTCCCCGCCGACAAGGAATGCGAACCCCGTGACCCAGAACCAGATCAACAGAATGATGGCCGCACCGAGCGAGCCGTAGGTGGCGTTATACGTGTTGAAAAAATATACGCACAGGCGAAATGCGAGCGAGACGGCAATCCAAAGCAGCACTCCCAGCAGCGATCCGGGGGTGATCCAATACCAGTGCCGCTCCTTCACATCGGGTCCGTAGTAGTACACAAGATCAAAGGCAATGGACATGAAGACCACCGCCGCCGGCCACTGCATGACCTTCCAGATCAGAACCACGGCGAAGCTCAACGGAATGCGGCTCGCGATGCCATCCACAATCCATCGGCCGCCGAGAACCAGAGTGAGCGCCGATACGACCAGGACCGCAATCGCCAGGGTAAGCGCCAGCGCGATCCCGCGCATTTTGAGCCATGACCGCGACTCTCGCAGGCCGTAAGCTCCGCTCATCGCCGACATCATCGAGGCCGTGCCGCCAGAGGCGAGCCATAGCGTCAGCACAATTCCCACGGTAAGCTTACCGCCGCCACTAGCCTGCGTGATCTCCAGGAGCGTTTTGTTCATCAGCTCCCATGCGGTGAATGGCAGCAACTGTGAGAAGGAATGGAAGAGAAGCTGCCGCATCTGGGTTCCGTGGTATGCGAGAATGCCGAGAATCGAGATCAGCACCA
>DASZRZ010000317.1:0-9189 GCA_035548935.1 Terriglobales bacterium | reverse complement strand
TGCCGCCCAAAGCGAAGGCGTTCTCGTCATTCTCGTCGTCACCTACAAACAACACCCAATTGCACCGCAGACGATCCCGTTCGGCGGCTACCGCATCACCTTTATGTGGAGCTTGGTCCGCCACAAGGTTCACCACCTGCTTCCCTCCGTACACGCGAACGCCCTTCAGCTGCCGGGCAGCTGCGAGGATTCGCTTCCGGGCCTCTGCTTTTTCGGTGGATTGGCGGTAATGTACGGCCAGAGAGAAACCCTTGTCTTCCACCCACACCCCCGGAATGGGTCCAAGCTCAATATCCAGGACGGCCTTCCATCGTTCTACCCGGTGGTGCGACTTTCGAGTCACTTCTGTTTCCGCGCCATGATTACCGATCACTCGGGCCACGTTCACGCTACTTAGTTTGCTGAGAACGTCCACACGCGCGCGCCCGGAAACAACGACACACGGGTACAAGGCCGCCAGGCGACGAAGGAGATTTCGAGTCCGGACGCGCAGACGGGCACGATCGGGACGATCAGCAATCGGCGAAAGCGTTCCATCGAAATCAAATGCGCAAAGTGTCCGCTGCTGGGAAAGCTCCGTCAGAATCGGACGGGAAGCCCGGGAAAGTAGATATTGCATCTTCAGACTGCGGAACTTGCGGAGGAGCGCTCGGATAATCGGCCGGCCACTCGTTCCTGGTTGCGCAGGCGCGCGGCGTCCACCAACATCTTTCCGGCCCAACGGTACACGTTGAATTGAACCAGCAACGAGCGCATGGACCTCATCCGGTCCTGCTGCTCTTCGACCGGCATCTTCAACGCCGCCGCAAGGGCGTCACTGCTAGCTTCCAGGTCGTAGGGGTTCACGATCAGGGCCTCTGTCAACTCCCGCGCCGCTCCTGTGAACTCACTCAGCACCAGCACCCCCTTCAGGTCCGTGCGCGCGGCCACGAATTCTTTAGCGACCAGATTCATCCCGTCGTGCAGGCTGCTCACGTAGCACAGGTCGGCTGCTCGAAAGAAGCGAAACACTTCCGGCGGCTCATGATGGGAACGGAGCAAGATGATTGGTTTGTAGTCCCCCTTGCCGAACCGCTGGTTGATCCGTTCGGCCAGGCGCTCCACAGTCTCGTTGAGTTCCCCGTATCGCTCGATCTTGGTCCGGCTGGGTGCCGCCAGTTGGGCAAAACTGAGCCGCCCACAGAATTCCGGATACCGCTCCAGCAGCAGCTCGATGGCCAGCAATCGTTCCTCGACGCCTTTGGTGTAGTCCAGGCGATCCACGCCGACGCCCAGCAGCGCGTTCGACTTTAATCCAAACTCTCGCCACACCTGCGCGCGGCACTCCTCAGGACTCGGTGAAGTCTCCACCCAGCGCACCGGCCATTCGAGCGCGATTGGATACGGACGGATCAGCGTTCGGCGCCCCTGCATCACCACCGCATTCTGTTCCCGGTCTATGCGGGTTTCCATATAACGATCCACGGAATCCAGGAAATTGTTGCAGTGGAGCTGCGTGTGGAAACCGAGAATGCTGCTTCCCAGGAGACCTTCCAGGAGTTCGTTGCGCCAGGGGCAGATTCCCATGCGCTCTGCGTTGGGCCAGGGAATGTGCCAGAAGACAATGACGGTGGCGGCCGGTAGACGTTTGCGAATCATCGCCGGCGCTAGAGCGAAGTGATAATCCTGCACCAGGACAATGGGATCCTTTGAGTCGACTTCGCTGCAGACCGCGTCGGCGAATTTCTGATTCACGGCGCGGTATTGCCGCCAATCCTCGGCGCGGAACACGGGGCGCGCATGCGCGACGTGGCAGAGGGGCCATAACCCTTCGTTCGAGAAGCCGTAGTAGTAGCCTTGCTGCTCCTCCTCAGACAGCCACACGCGGCGAATATGATACGACTCTTCTCCGGGCGGCACCTGGACGTGATCGTGGCGATCTACTGTTTCGCGATCGGCATTGCCGCTTCCGTGGGCGATCCACACTCCGGAGCAGGCACGCATCACAGGTTCGAGCGCGGTGACCAAGCCGCTCGCCGGATGCTGGATTTCGATGCCTCCGTCGGCGGTGTACTGATGGATGTATGGCTCCCGGTTCGCCAGGATGACGATTTTCTCTCCGTGCAGGTGCCGATTTAGAGTTTGTTTCAGGCGCTCCGCCGTCCACTGTCCGGGAGCGTCTTCCCTGTCATTGGCCATTTGCCCAACCAGTTCGCGCATGTCGCTGAGAATGGGCTGAAATTCCCGGCTCTGCTTCCCTACTCCGCGCAAGAGATTGCGCAGTTCTAGGCTCCAGTCATGACGTGCCCGTTTGGCCACCAACATGGGTATGCCGAAAGCCATGACGGCGAGGATGCCAAAGACCACGATCAGGAAGGCCCGCGCGGCGGCTTCCCGCCGTTCGATATAGCTCAAATCATGCACCAGGATCGCGAACCCCTGCTGTTGTCCCTGGTTGGAGATGGGCATCGCACTCACATGAACGCGCCCAGTGGGGAGCGTCGCGACGGTGCTCCACTCGTGGAACTGCTGTTCCACATTGTCTGCGTTCACCTCTGCGGCACGGATTCGGGGCCCCACGGCCAAACAACTGAACTCTTCCGGGAATCCTGGAGTGCTGGATAACGGACTCAAGTCGGACCCGCAAGCCGCTGCACCCATAACGCGTTCGTCGCGCGCGATGGCGACCAACTGTTTCTCGAGATCCTTGGGGTTATACCAGGCATCCGCCAGCGACTGCGCGGCGCCCGTCAGTACCAACTGGGCGCGTGAGCTGACGTCGCGCTCAAACCATTCGCGCGCCGTCGTCTGTACCACACCGGAAGCCGCCCACATCAAGAGAGCCAGCCCGACGATTAGTGTCAGGATGAATCGGGCCATGCGTCGCATACTTTTATTAAAGCATGTTAATTTTATTCGAGGGTTCCAAAAGGGACTTGAACCCTCACGGACCTTGCGGTCCAACGGATTTTCGTATCCATCTACGACTTTCGCCGCCCCTGCTGTCTTGCCAGGGTTTGGGTCTGGACTATCCCTTCGCCATGCCCCGAAGCAGTTCTGGGATTAGGCGTGCCCGTCTAGTCTCTACACCTTCCCGGCCGTTTCGGGCCGGGCTTGGCTCGGGATCGCCATGTTACAGGGTTCCCCGAATTTGAGCAGTTCTGCATCGGCGGTTTCCCGGCGAGCACTCAGTTTGCGCTTAAGTCCGATGCGTCTGCCGATTCCGCCACGCCCGCACGATATTAGGGTAGCACTCAGCGCGGCTGACCCGATCGGACTTTTAAGTTTGAAGATGCTGGGGCTTGAAGTTTTAGGTCTTGATTCTAAAAAAGATCAGTTCTGCGCGCCCGGACGTCCCCCGGCAAGGCTCGACTGCAGCGACTCGGGATTGATGACGGTGGAGCGATCAGGACCCAGGCCCAACTTGATAAGGGCTCGGGCGTCAGGCACGACCTTGGTCTGCCATCCATTATCGGATTGGAAGCGGATCAGGGCCTCACGGCTTGAGGAGTCCCAAATACCACTGGGCTGGCCGTTCAGGTAGTTTTCGCGGATCAGGGCCTCTTGAATCGCCCGTGCCCGCTCGGCATCAATGGCGCGCTGGCCCCGGTGAGCGCTAACCCGCTGCTTTGTATGGGAGTTGTGGGCGCTTACTTTCCGGCCATGAGCGGCAGATACTTGTGATTTCGAAGCTGCTTGCGATTTCGAGGATTTTTGTGACTTTGAGGATCTTTGTGATTTGGAAGATCTTTGTGACGTCGCAAAGTTGGCGTGTTTCTGCCCGGCAACAGACCTGGCCTTGGTTACCGGCACCCCGGTAGCGGTGGCGGCGATCGCTTCCCGGCCCGAAAACGCACAGACCAGAAGAAGCAGGAAAGCGGCGAATTTAGCTCGTAAGTCTTTAGCTCGTAACTCAATGATTGGAAAGGTCAAAATCCACCTCGGCAACTCGTATTGCAACAACTGGTTGCTTCGACCTCCGGGTATAGCTGTTACTTCCCCGGAGATTCCCAAGAAAACCTCAGGGTTCCAGAAGCCTCTCTGGAACCCCTCAGATTAGGTATTCTCTTCTATTTGGACGGCGGATGCCAGCTATTTGGCTGCATCAGCGCATGCCCTCAGTCGTAGTACCTGGGGACAGGTGAATCAGGGTAACGGCCCACCCAGGAAGATGGTCCCATTGTCCCGTCCCCGGGGGCGGACTAGAAATACCACATCCTGGCCCTTTTTCAACTGTGTTTGCATGCGGCGGAGATCGTCCGGGCTGTTGATGGCCTGGCGGTTGAGCTCAAGAATCACGTCGCCACGGTTCAGGCCAATGTCGTCGGCAAAGGAGCCTGAGCGCACATCGCTGACGACCACCCCCTTTCGCGAGGTCAATTTCAGCTGTTCGGCCATCTCCGCGGTGAGCGGTTCCACACTCATTCCGAGCTTGCCCTCCTGCGGGGCTCCCTCGGACGGGTCTTCCTCGGCCAGACCAAGCCGTTCGCCGAAGAGTTTGGAGCGATCCGCAATCGTGACGGTGGTATTGCTCTCCGAGCCTCCCCGGACATAGCCGACCTTAACCTGGCTGCCCGGCTTGGTGCTGCTGATGAGGTCCACCAGCTCGTCGCCGTTTTTAACGCCTTTGCCCTGAATGGAGGTAATGGTGTCTCCGGCCTGAAGGCCGGCGCGGGCGGCTGGACTGTCGGGAACGACGTTATTAACCGTAACCCCCGATTTGACCCCGTAGATGCGCTGCACCGAGGGATTGGCTTCAGCAGCAAACTCCACGCCGATGGACCCGCGTACGACTTTGTGATCCGCGCCGATCAGGGAGTTGTAAACCCGGGCCACGGTGTTGGAGGGCAGGGCGAATCCCACGCCTTCATAGCCATTGCTGCCGGTAATGATGGCCGTATTGATCCCGATGATCTCGCCCGAGAGATTGACGAGCGGACCTCCGGAGTTGCCGGGGTTGATGGCGGCATCGGTCTGGATGAAGCTTTGGAACTGGCGCTGCGGAACGATATTCCGTCCCACGGCAGAGACGATGCCGGCGGTAACCGTGGACTGAAGACCAAACGGGCTGCCGATGGCAAGCACCCAGTCGCCAACCTGGAGGCCATCGGAATTGCCGATCTTGGCCGCGGGAAGCGGACGGTCCATATCGATTTTAATGACGGCAAGGTCGGTCTCAGGGTCGGTGCCGATCACCTTGGCGTCGTGCAGCTGCGATCCGGCGGCCTCATCCTGCAGGCGCACTCGAATGCGGGTGGCCTTTTCGACCACGTGATTGTTGGTGATAATGTAGCCCTTGGGATCGACCAGCACGCCGGAGCCGAGGGAACGCTGGCGCCGGGCTCCACCGTCACCACCCTGCTGTCCGCCGAAGAAACGGTCGAAGAAGTCGTCGAAGGGGGTGTCCTGATCGGGGGCCTGACCGCGGCCATGACCCTGAGGGGCCCGCTTGCGGGTGGGAGCATCCACCGTGGCCTCGGTATTGATGTTCACCACGCTGGCTTCCATCTGCTTGGCGACCTGACTGAAGCGATTGGAGAGCTGCTGCGGGGAAGGTATCTGGAGTGGGGTGGCGTCGGCTGAGATGTTCTTTGAGTTCTGTCCCTTGACGCCGTAGGAGACCACGGTGCCAATCAAAATTCCGACTGTCAGGGTTGCGAGAACTACGAACGTGGATGCAAACCGATGCGCTTTGAGCTTTTCCATGAAAGCGCTGGCACGCGGATTCATACGTGTCTTTCCTCCGGCCGTTTCAAGGCCAATCTAAAATTATACTCTGTAAGAAAACCTTTAGCTGGCGGGCCTGCAGCCATGGCAAAACGCCACTCCCGGCAAAGTCTGCCCCCCGGGCAATCTCGCCGCCATCCAACAATGGCCTTCGAATGCACTGACACTTAGACGCACAGGCAGGGCATTTCGTTATCAGCCGCTTAACTTTACCTCCAAATGGGCTGGAAATCAGCCCGGCAGGGCATCCCGGGAAGGGGCGGCTCCAGCCCCCTTCAACTCAGAGAGAAGGATTCCCCCCAGGATCAGGGCCGCGCCACAGCCGGCGCGCATGCCCAACCTCTCCCCAAGGACAATGTACGAGGTCAACCAGGCGAAAACGGGCTCCATGAGAAAGATGAGGGCGGTATGGGTGGGAGGCGTAAACTGCTGCGCCCAGGCCTGGATGGCGAACGCCGCCGAGGTGCCCAGGAGGCCCGTGACCAGAACCGCCCAGACCACCCGGGACGTCATCGCGATGTGCGCGTGCTCCGCCAGCGGAACGGTAACAAGCATGAGCAACGCCGCCGAGGTGGCCTGAACCGTGGCCACCTGCTCGAAGCGGTAACGCTGCATGGCGCGGCCCATAAAAATGATCTGGAAGGCAAACGTAATGGCGCAGCCGATGGTGAGGATATCGCCACGATTGATGCTGTCGAGATTCCACCCACTCTCCCCGCCGGGCACCGTCATTAAGAAAAGTCCAAAGAGCGCAATGGCGACGCCGAGCATTGTCCAGCGGTTGATTGCGTGTTTCCAGCCGAAGGCGAGAAAAACCGGCACCAGCAGAACGGAAAATCCCGTAAGGAAGCCGGACTTGGAGGCGGTGGTGAGTTCGAGCCCGGTGGTCTGGAATCCGTATCCCAGCCATAAAAAAACTCCCACGATGATTCCGGCGCGCAACGCTCCGCGAGGGATGGATTTCAGTTTTTTCCAGAAGAAGAGAATCAGCGCCAGGGCGGCAACCGTCATGCGCACAGCATTGAAGAGCAAAGGGGAGACATCATGCAGGGCTTCCTTGATGACAACGAAGGTCGCTCCCCAGACCAGCGTTACCAGCACCAGCATTATGTGCGCTTTGGCGGAACGGGACACGGGCTAGATTACCAGCGCCGGGAGGAACATGGCGTGGAGATCCACGATCGTGGCTCCCACCAATATCCGATTATCCCAGCCATCGCTCGACCCCGGTGCCCTCTTCGTTCAACTCGAACATCCCGATACGGAAGCCGTCGCCGACGATCCGCTGGGAGACGGGATCGCGGACCACGCGGGTGATCCATTGCTGCCCGACATCGTAGCGGCTGGCGGTGAACCAGCGCTGCGGCAGAACCTGCACCAGACCGTCTTGCGGACGAAGAACGAAGATGGCGCAGGCCGGGTCGTCTTTATCGCGGGCAGGATGGGAGCTGACGACCAGAATTTCAGAGACGCCGTGGAACTCTTTCGGAAACTCCATGGCATGTTCCCCGGCGGGGAGAGCCGAACTGATCTCCAACTCCGCTAGCGGGGGCGTGGCCGAGTACACGCGCTCGGTGGATTGCTTGAACCATCCAGCAACCTCGATGAGCGAGAAGGCTTTCAGTTCGTCGGGATCGAAGCACAGCAGCCGGATGTAGCCGGGCTCGGGACACCATATGCCCAGCAGATCGCGCTCCGGATTTGCGCCGCCGGGGGCGATGAGAAACGGGCGGCAATAAGTATTGAGCGCCAGGCGTGGCGTATTGGGGTCCTGCCGCTGCGACAGGGTAACCAGATAGCCGACCGGGCCTTCGTCGCCATGATGAACCCATATGTATTTGCGCCCGGCAGCGCCGGAGGGCTCGGGAGATGTGTTCCAGTACCAGGGTGTTGGGCCAGGCGCGCTTTCGATGATCTGTTCTTGACGGATGGGAGTCTCCAGGGACGAACCAGCTCTTTATCTTATGAATATGGAATTGTAGATGGCGCGGTTGGAGCTTGAGAATCCAGTCAAGACTCAGCCGGAGAACGCAGGCTTTGGGCGCACATGTTCGCGAATAAACTGCACGATACTTTCCATGGGAGTGCCGGGCTGGAATATTCCCGCCACGCCATTTTGTTTAAGAAAATCCACATCGTGATCGGGAATGATGCCGCCCACCAGGATGAGGACGCCCTCCATATTGTTCTGCTTCAGAAGCTCCGAGATGCGCGGCAGAATCACATTATGCGCACCGGAGAGGATGGAGAGTCCAATGACATCCACATCCTCCTGCAGGGCGGCATTCACGATCATCTCGGGGGTCTGGCGCAATCCGGTATAGATCACCTCCATGCCGGCATCGCGCAAGGCGCGGGCGATAACCTTTGCGCCCCGGTCGTGGCCATCCAGTCCAGGCTTGGCCACGAGCACGCGGATTTTCTTTTCCGAAGGCATTCGAAACACCCGCCAATCCCACTTTATTTAAACACAAAGCCTGCGGGCTCACTCCTTCGCGGCATCCAGGCTGCGCCAGAGATACCAGCAGGCAACGGAGCGATACGGCCTCCACGGCTGCGATAGCTTCAGCAACTGTGCGGGCGTGGGCAGTTTGCGTTTCCGGTAATGCTTCTTCACCGCGGCGCGGATTCCGAAGTCGCCTGTGGGCATGATGTCGGGATGGCGCAGAGCAAACATGAGAAACATGTGCGCCGACCATACGCCAATGCCTTTGACCCGGGTGAGCCGCTCGACCACCTCTTCTTCCGGCATTTGCGCGATGTGGGCAAAGTCGATTTCGCCCGCCTGCGTCCGGGCGGCGAGGTCGCGCAGGTAGCTGATCTTCTGGCGTGAAAGTCCGGAGGCGCGCATTTCCTCATCGGTTAGCGCCAGCACACTCGCGGGAGTCATTTGAAATGGAGCATCCGGGCTCCCCGCGCGGCGGCCAGCGCAGGCATTGGCAAAGCGGGCAAAGATGGTGGCTGCGGCCTTGCCAGCCAACTGCTGAAATACGATGGAGCGCGCCATGGCCTCAAAGGACGGATCGTCATACTCCATGCGGAAGGGGCCGAGGCGTTCGATGATGGCGGAAAGCACCGGGTCCGACTTTTTCAGATGGCGAACAGCGTGGCGCATAAGGCTCTGGATTCGAGGCTATTCCCTTGGCAAATCTTAGTTTTACGTAACGCATCATTGCCTGCTGCTTTTATATAATAACTCTTCTTCTATCTTGCTGATATATAAGGAATTTTATTGAAAATGGACAATTCTTGTTGCATTTATAGTGCTTATTTAATAGATTTCTTTTACCTCTACTTGTAGCGTATATAGCGAATATAGCATCTAACGGCTAAAGAGGTTTTAGCTAGAACAAGAGGTGAATGATATGAGCGACGCCATCGCCGTGGATAAAAATCCGAGCGCCGGGGGCAGTGTCCCCATTTCTTCAAAGGACCAGGAGGAAATAGCCGAGCTTTACGAAAAACTTCGGAAAGCGGAAGCAA
>DASZRZ010000316.1:0-2579 GCA_035548935.1 Terriglobales bacterium | reverse complement strand
ATTCTTGCCGGGGTGCAGGTTCTGGGACTTGGCCTGCTCGGTGAGATGCAGGTGCGCCACTACCACGAGACCTCTTCGCAGGGGCCCTACTCGGTGGACCGCGTGCTTCGCGCTGCGAATCAGCAGACCATCCCCGACTAGGGGTTCCATTCATTTCTAGGCTGAGGGATGCTACAGCGATCTGATGGGGATCGCCGTGACGTCTTCCACCAGTCCAACCTCTTTCTGAATGAACGGCTCGGCATACTTCACCCCCGCCAGCAGACCGTAAAAAGCTGCCATGGTCCGTATGCGTTCGCGAATCTCATCGCGGGCAGGGAACAGACCCTTACCCTCATCCTGATCACCATATTGAGAGTGATAGGCCATGAGCGCCTCCAGCCGCGACTCGAAGTGCTCGCTGATATCGACCACGAACGATGGGCGCACGTCGTGATACAGGCTGGCGTAGATGATTTTGTAAGGGCGGTACGCCTCCCCGCTCAAAGGAGCTTTTTTCAGGCCGGCGGCAAAGCAGGCCTCGTATCCAAGGGTGGACGTGGTGTAGTGGTCGGGATGGCGGCCCTCCCAATAGGGAAGAATCACAACCCTGGGACGAAGCTCACGCAGCACCTGCGCAACTTTCAGGCGGTTCTCCCAGGTGTTCTCCACGTGGCCGTCCGGAATGTCCAGAGCCTGCCGCCATGAGACGCGCAGAATCCTGGCTGCTTCATTGCTTTCCCGCTCCCGGTCGGCGGCAGTGCCGCGAGTTCCCATTTCGCCCCGGGTAAGATCGAGAATTGCCGTACGGTGGCCGCGCGCAGCAGCCTTGAGCAGGGTTCCACCACAGGTCTGCTCCACATCGTCGCGATGGGCGGCGATGGCGAGGATGTGAAATCCGGCCTCGTGCGGCGGATGAGGATTGCCGGTCTGAGTCATGAGGGTCAGTGCTTTCTCTCCACCAGAAATCTGGCCAGCGATTGCAGAGTGTCCGCAGCCTCGCCATAGGGGTCCAGCGCCGCGCAGGCGGATTCCACCAGCGTGCCTGCTTTCTTAATCGATTCCTCAACTCCAAACAGGGCAGGATAGGTCGCCTTTTCCGAGTTCTGATCCTTCCCGGCAGTCTTGCCCAGTTGTTCGGAGGATTGCGTAACGTCGAGCACATCGTCCACGATCTGGAAGGCCAGGCCAATCGACTGCCCGAAGCAGCGCAGGCGGTCGATGCCGCTGGCATCAGCCCCAGAATAGAGGCCGCCGGTGACCATGCTTGCCGTAATCAGCGCTCCGGTCTTGGAGCGGTGAATATATTCGAGGGTGGCTGCGTCGGCCTTGATGTGTTCGGACTCGATGTCCACGACCTGCCCGCCAATCATGCCATTGACGGTGCCGGTGGCGCGGGCCACCTCGAAAATGATCTTCACTCGCGCCTCCGCCGGACACGCCAGCCGGGCCATAACATCGTAGGCATAGGTCTGTAACGCGTCACCCGCAAGAATCGCCGTGGCTTCGCCGAAGGCCACGTGGCACGTGGGCCGTCCGCGGCGCAGATCGTCGTTATCAAGCGCGGGAAGATCGTCGTGGATGAGCGAATAGGTGTGGATCATCTCCAGGGCGGCGCCCAGTTCCTCGACACCCGGTGGCAGGCCATTGGCTGGAGAGGCGCTCGTAGAACTGATGAGCCGGGCCGCCTGCATACACAGGGTGGGACGAAGCCGCTTTCCGCCGGCGAATATGCTGTGCCGCATGGCCGAGTGAATGGATTGTGGCCGCTCAGTGGCGGCAGGCAGCAAGAGCTCCAGCGCGGCATCGGTAAGTGTGCGACCCTGCTCCAGAATCTGTTCGAGCATACGAACGGGAGTATAACAAGCCGCCAGCTCACCTCAGGGTTGCCGCTTGGTGGCGGGCTCTATTGCAGCCGTGCCAACTGGTCCAGCATCTTGCGGAAGGCTCGTCCGCGGTGGCTTACCCGGGCCTTTTCTTCGGCGGTCAGTTCCGCAGTGGTCACCTTCAGTTCCGGAAGATAGAAAAGAGGATCGTATCCAAAGCCATTTCCGCCCCGCGCCTCGCGCAGGATGACTCCCTCGACCTCTCCCCGAGTGCTGAACAAGGTTTGCCCATCACGCGCCACGGCCAGCACACAGACAAAGCGGGCCGTTCGCGCTGAATCGGGGATCGCATCGAGTTCGCGCAACAGGCGGGAGTTATTCTCATCGTCGCTGGAGTTCTCCGATTTGCCGGGGGCCGCGTAGCGGGCCGAATACACGCCGGGAGCGCCCCCGAGAGCATCCACTTCCAGTCCCGAATCGTCTGCCAGGATCAGTGTTCCGGGAAGAAAGCGGCTGTAGTATTCCGCCTTTTTGCGGGCGTTGCCCTCGAGGGTATCGGCGTCCTCTTCGGGAGCCTGAATCGCCGCAATGCCTGGAATGGGCACAATTTGAATTTCGCTTCCGGCCGCACCAGCAAAGTCCCGCAGCTTTCCTGTGTTGGTGGTGGCAACGTAGATTTTCATGCCAAGAGGTCGCTACGTAATGAACTGGCTACGAGGAAGGGAAGTCGAGCAGGGCGAGGGGCTTTCGCCCCAGCCATATTCGAGCCCCTCA
>DASZRZ010000315.1:0-5553 GCA_035548935.1 Terriglobales bacterium | reverse complement strand
AATACTTCTCCGGCAGCGTGCTGTCGTTGTTCTCCCATACGATCAGGATCGAGCGCTTGGGCGAGTATCCCTTGTGGCGGATATCCGCCGGCATGGCGGCGACATCGCCCGCACGCATGGTGACCTTGGCGCGCGGCTTGCCGGTCTTGCCGTCTTCAATATCCCATACGATTTCGTCGCACACCTGGATGAACCACTCCACCCGGTCGTTGCCGTGGAAGATCGGGAGAATGTATTCCTCGGGGGTGGCGCAGAACTGGCTATCCTTCACGTTGGAGACCACGGAAGGATTCCACGTCACATCCGAGCGCGAAATGTACGCAAACATGTTGTAAGCGTGAACCTCGCCCTCAAAACCGGGCTCGGCATGGACTTCGGGAACATCCTGCGGAACATCCTTGAACTGCCGGTTGACCGGCATGCCGCCGGCATCCGTGCGGTAGGGAAGATCGCCCGGCAGGCCCACCATGCGGTTGGAGACGATGCGCTGCCGCTGAATCGCCTTCGTATTGCTTCCACGCTTCGGCCCGTAGGGAGTGCCCGTCTCATCGGGCGCCGCAAAGGGATCGAAGCCTTCGTTGGTCCAGTCTTCGAGAATCTTCTCGAAATGCGCCTTGAGTTCCTTGGAGTCGAAGGTCTCTACGTAATGCCGGTTGGCTCCGCGGTAGGCCTCATTGAACAGGCCCATGAACAGATCGACCGAGCCGTAGTGGTTGATGGTTCCCAGGACGGCGTCGAAATTCACCGTGCCATAAAAGAAGCCCCACGCAACGTCGCGCATAATGGCGCGCAGGAATGCGTCGATGGGCATCATGTGGCGGCCGCCGGGGTAGGAGATGTTGGCGAAGTATTCGTCCCGCTCGAAGTTAAATTTTCCAACCTGGAAGGACTTGTATCCAAGATCCTTGGTGGACGACTTCACCGGAACATTCGGAAGAGTTGCAGTGCTCATGAAATCACCTTTCGTCGATAAAACTTGAAATCCGGAAACCTGATATCCGAAAGAAGTTCGTGTTTAAGCGGTCTGGCAAATCTCAGCCCAGCGTTCCACCGTGAACTTGCCCTTGATGGTCTGCAGCAGCACCACGGAAGGAGTGGCGCTCCGGAACTGATAGGCCGCGCCCTTGGGCAGCAGCGCCATGTGGCCCCGCCCGGCCTTCACCCAGCCCATCTTCTTGCCCTTCGGCTCGCCTTCCAGCTTCACCGACCCCACAACCGCGTCCGGCACCAGCGTCTGCTCCGGCTTGATCAGGTGAACCTCAACCTGGCCATCCATTACCAGCGCCGCCTCGTCGTGCGAAGCGGAATACCAGGCCGACGTGCCCTCGGCGCGAATGGCTTCCACTACGTAATCCAGATTCTGCGCGACGCAAACTTTTTCGTAGGGCTTTGACTTCGATGCCACCTCGAAAACGTTGGAAAAAACATAGTGTTTGGGATCGTCGTTGATAACCTCGACCCCGCCTTTATTGTAGCTTTTCAGTGACCCGAAAACTGTCTTAACGCTGCTCATGAAATATCGCTCCTTACTTGACCGCTTGGCATGTTAGTGAACCCGCAGTGGGCGCGGCTTGCAGAAAGTGCGTTTCCGTGTTCAGAATCCTGACTTCGCATCCTGGCATCCCACACCGTCAGGACACCCCCGGCCGGGCAACCGCCCCATTGGAATCGCCCGCCGCAGCCGTAATCCCAAGCCATTTTTGTGCTAGCATTCTAAAGGCTATAACAATATTGAATCCAGCGTCTTGAATTGGGGTACGCTCCCTTTCCCAGGGGCAGATGCCTCCGGTTCGACTTTGCAATTTTATATTCGTGTATCGCGCTTCACCGAGGAGGGCCTGAATGCCCGCTGTATTTCGCAGATCGTTTGGAACCATTTTTGCCGCCTGCACAATCCTTGCGGGAGTGGCCGCTATCCCGTTGCATGCACGCCCCAAGCCTGCTTCCCCCAAGGCCGCAACCGTGGCCATCGATAGCGACGACATCGGCGGAGTCGTAACCGGCCCCAAAGGTCCGGAAGCGGGGGTCTGGGTAATTGCCGAGACCAATGACCTGCCCACGAAGTACCGCAAAATCGTGGTCACGGATGATCGCGGGCGCTACGTGATCCCCGACCTTCCCAATGTGAATTACAAGGTCTGGGTGCGCGGCTACGGACTGGTCGACTCCAAGCCGGTGGATGCCAAGCCGGGAAAAAATCTCGACCTCACCGCCGTTATTGCTCCCACCCCGGCGGCTGCCGCCGAGTACTATCCCGGCAATTACTGGATTTCGCTGGCCAACGTCCCGCCCAAGAGCGCATTCCCCATGGAGGTCACCGACACTCCGGGAGGCGACATTGTTCGCGGCCTGAGCATGGAATCTTCCATCTACGGCACCGGCCCGCGCCAGCTTCGAGCACAGCCCGACTGGATTGAAGCCATGAAGACGGGCTGCAACACCTGCCACCAGATCGGCACCAAGCCGACGCGCAGCGTCGAACCCACCAAAGAAGCATGGGAGCGCGTCTCGCGCCTCGGACAGGTAAGCTCGGCTGGACGAATCAACGCCTTTGGACATGATCGCGGCATTGAGCTCTTCACCGACTGGACCAAACGCATCCGCGAGGGCGAACTGCCACCCGTGCCGCCGCGTCCCAAGGGACTGGAGCGTAATGTCGTAATCACGCTATGGGACTTCTCGGTGCCAACGTCGTTTGTTCACGACATCATCAGCACCAACAAGCTGAACCCCACGCAAAATTCCTACGGAAAAGTCTTCGGAGCCGACTGGTCCCAGGGCGCGCTCGAAATTGTCGATCCCGTGGAAAATACCCGCTCGGAGGTCAAGCTACCGCTGCGCAATGGCGAGGCCGACCGCAAGCGCCTCCCCACATGGAGCCCTGCCCAGGTGGACCTGCCATCACCCTACTGGGGCATGGAGCGTGTTTGGGACGACCCCGTCAACGGCCACACCCCCAGCATGGACAGCAAGGGAAGGATTTGGGTCAACGTGCAAAATCGCGGGCCTGAGAATCCCGACTTCTGCCACGCGGGATCCGGAAACCCCTTCGCCGAAACCTATCCCATTCAGGACACCCAGGGCTGGGGCGTGGACGTATACGATCCCAAGACCGGCAAGATCGAACTGATCGACGTCTGCTTCCGCACGCAACACACCGTAACCGCCCGGCAGGTTGGCAAGCCCGACGAACTCATCGTCTTCAGCATCTCGCGCGGCGTTGGCGGCGCAGGCTGGATCAACACCCGCATCTGGGATGAAACGCATGACGCCCAAAAAGCCCAAGGCTGGTGCCGACCCATCCTCGACTACAACGGCGACGGCAAGACAGGGGCATACACCATCGGACCCCAGGAGCCGGCCGACCCCAAACTCGACCGCTACATCCCCGCCGTGGGCTACGGCGTGGCGTTTAACCGCCTCGACGGAAGCATCTGGTACGCCAACGTTGCTCCCCTGCCCGGGAGGATTGTACGAATCTCTCCAGGCGATAATCCGCCGCAGACCTGCACCACGGAGTTCTACGAGCCACCGTACGAGAATCCCAAGGCGCCCGGTCTTACTGGCTACATTCCTCGCGGCATCGACGTGGACAACGACGGCGTGGTCTGGACCGCGCTTGCCGGCAGCGGCCACCTCGCCAGCTTCGACCGCAGAAAGTGCAAGGTCTTCAACGGTCCCACCGCCACCGGCCAGCAATGTCCCGAGGGCTGGACGCTGCACACCGTTCCGGGTCCAACGTTTAGGACCGCCTCCGATACTCCGACCGACTGGTTCTATCTGAACTGGTCGGACCGCTTCAATGTTCTCGGTCTGGGCTCGGACACACAGGTGGTCAATGGTACGGACTCGGATGCGCTCATCGTCTTCCGGCCCAAAACGAAAGAGTGGATCACCATGCGCGTGCCGTATCCGATCGGCTTCTATACGCGCAATCTCGACGGACGCATCGACGATCCCAAGGCCGGATGGAAGGGCCGCGGGTTGTGGTCAGCCAATGAAACCCGCGTGATCTGGCACACCGAGGGAGGGAAGGGAACGCTCAGCCAGATGGGGCACTTCCAGCTTCGTCCCAGCCCGCTGGCCAAGTAAACACTGACCACGGCAGCCAGCAACGCCATCCGCATGTTGGCTGCCGCGGATCGAAATCAAACGTTTTCTATAGCAGTTCAAAAGCCGCTGCTCCTGCACCTGACTGGTATTCACAGGATCGTGATTCACACGATCTCGATTCACAGGAACTCCGGCTTCCGGCCCCTTGATATAAATACGCCTGCGTTCCTGCTGTAACCGGAATGGAGCCCTATTCACCATGCAACGCTCCTGCCGCTCTTTACTTGCTTTGATTTTCGGAATCCTGACTGCCCTTCCCGCGGTCAGCCAGGTGGACTTGTCGGGCGAGTGGGGACAGACCCTGCACGAAGATCAGCCGGAGCGCGGCCCCGGTCCGGATATCGGCGATTACACCGCTCTTCCCATCAACGATGCCGCCCGCCTGCGCGGCGATAGCTGGGACGCAAATAAATGGGCGGTCCCGGAGCACCAATGCGAGCCGCACCCTGCCGACTATGCGCCGCGTGGACCCGGCAGCATGACGGTATGGTCCGACATCGATCCCTACTCCAAAGCCATCACCGCATGGCACAGCCTTCTCCTGTGGATGGTTCCTTACCGCACCATCTACATGGACAACCGCCCTCACCCGCCCGACTATGCCGCCCACACCTGGCAGGGCTTCTCCACCGGCGAGTGGGAGGGCGACATGCTCAAGGTCACCACTACGCACCTGAAAGAAGGCTGGACGCGCCGCAACGGCATCCCTCGCAGCACCAAGGGAACACTGGTGGAGTACTACATCCGCCACGGCGACGTTCTCACACTGGCTTCCATCGTGCGCGACCCGGGATACCTCACCGAACCGCTGGTACGCACCTTGAATTGGACGCTCCAGCCCGGATACTCCCCGGCGCCCTCCTATTGCGTCCCCAGCAAGGAGAACGACAATCCCCAGGGCTGGGTGGCTCACCATTTGCCCGGCACCAACCGGTGGCTGCATGAATACTCCGACAGGTACGGAATCCCTTACGAAGCCACCCGCGGCGGAGCCGAGCAGATGTACCCGGAATACGTAAAAAAGCTGGCGAAGATGCCCCGGCCTTCCCCTCCACTAACTGATGCCCCGGGGAATCGCCCATGACGGTCAGAGCTTTCTCTCCACGCGCTCTTCCGCTGATGTTTGCCCTGCTTTTCATCGCGGGAACCCTATGGGCGCAGCAAGGTTTGCCGTTGCAGAGCCGCACCTTCCCCATCGCTGCGGCGGAAGGCACGGGCGTCCACTTGATTCATGTGCAGGGCAACGTCTACATGATTGCGGGCGCGGGGCCCAATCTCACTTTGCAGGTGGGCGACGATTACATGATCCTGGTGGACTCGGGCACACCCGGCAAAAGCGCGGCCATTCTCGCCGCCATGCGCACGGTCTCGAACCGGCGGGTTCAATACCTCATCAACACCAGCGCCGATCCCACTCACACCGGCAATAACACGGAGATC
>DASZRZ010000314.1:0-2701 GCA_035548935.1 Terriglobales bacterium | reverse complement strand
ACCGGTGCGTCCAACGCCGCTTTGAACCTCGTCCACCACCAGCAGGATGCCGTGGCGGTTGCAGATGCCGCGCAGTTCGCGCAGGAATTCCACGGGCGCGGCCCGATATCCCCCCTCACCCTGGATGGGCTCAATAAAAATCGCCGCAACCTCTTCGGGCGGAAGGGTCGTCTTGAACAGAGTGTTTTCGATAAAACCGGCGCAATCCAGCGCGTACTGCCGGGCATCGGTGCCTGCTGGACGGCGGTAAAGATCGGGGAATGGGACGTGAGTCACGCCGGAGACAAGAGGAAAGTAGCGCCTGCGCTGCTGCGGCTTTGAAGCGGTAAGCGAGAGCGAGCCCATGGTGCGCCCATGAAAAGCTCCGTAAAACGCGATGATATTTTGCCTCCGCGTATGGTAGCGGGCCAGCTTCAGCGCGGCCTCGATCGCCTCCGTCCCTGAGTTGCCGTAATAAAACTGGTGCGGGCCGGGCATTGGCATGACCCGCGAGAGCCGCTCCGCGAGCGTAACCATGTGCTCGTAATAGAAGTCGGTTCCTGACATGTGGATAAGTTCCCCGGCCTGCTTCTGAATGGCCGCGACCACTTGCGGGTGGCAGTGTCCGGTGGAGACCACGGCAATGCCGGCGGACATGTCGAGGAATTGATTGCCATCCACGTCCTCCACCAGCACGCCGCGTCCCCGGCGGGCGACCAGCGGATACGAGCGCGTATAGGAGGGCGAGATGTAAGCCTTGTCGCCTTCCAGTATGCGGCGGGCATTGGGTCCGGGCAGTTCGGTGCGGATGTTTACCCCTGCGGTGGAACTCACGGTGGAAGCCGGCATGGCGTGTGCTCCTTCAGGTCCTTGGATGCCGGACCCTGAACTTCAGTCCCAGATTGCTTCGGGACAAGTTATTTCGGAACAGAAAGAGGCAAGGGCCGGAAAACTTAGTCGGAGCCAAACAGGCCGGGTCGCAAGTGAGAGGGAATCCGTTGCAGCGCCATTTCAGGACGCAAAAACAGGCCCATGGCAGGCGATTCCGTGCCATGAACGGGGTTGCGCCAGAGGTTCATCACCTTCATTGTATGCCTTTCCCCGAACCCCGGCAGCCACTTTGAGGCATGGCCCTAAGTGTTGTGCAGCAAAGGTCATTCCGTCCCAGGCAAAGGGCTGCTCGCGGGTCTAAAGGTGGGATGAAGCGAGGTCCAAGTGAGATGAATGCGGTTTGTTAAAGTGATAGGTCCAGACGCACCCCGAAAAGACGCAACCCGAAAAGACACAACCCGAAATGACGCTACCCCAAATGACGCAGCCCGAAAAATACAAGGTGTTCCTGGCATTTGGGCTTGTGTACCTGTTCTGGGGTTCCACCTACCTGGGGATCAACATTGCGGTCCGGCACATCCCTCCGGAGGTCATGACCGGCATCCGTTTCCTGATAGCCGGTCCTCTCATGCTGGCGTGGTGCAAATGGAGCGGCCGCAGGGTGAAGATCGGTCGAGGCGACGCGCTGCGCCTGGCAGTTATCGGAGTGATCCTGCTGAGCGTTTCCAATGTGACGCTCTCCTACTCGGAGCTGGTCGTGCCCAGCGGCCTGGCATCGTTGCTGGTGGCGTTAGTACCGCTGTGGCTTCTGGTGATTGAGACGTGGATTCTCCGCGGAGACCGGCTCACCCGGCGCGGGATGATGGGCTTGCCGCTGGGTGTGGCCGGAGTGGCCATTCTTCTGTGGCCCGAGCTTAACGCCACCTCTGCGATGGCCCGGCGCCAACTGGGATGGTCGCTGGCAGTCGTCTTCGCATCGCTGGCATGGGCCGTGGGTTCGGTGATCTCCAAACGCTGGCAGGTGCAGGTGGACGCATTTGCGGCCAGTGCCTGGCAGATGACGTTTGCCGGCGCGGTGAACCTCATGATGGCCGGAGTCCTTGGGGAGTACGCGCGAACCCAGTGGACGCGGGAGGGCGCCGCCGCCGTGGCCTATCTGATCGTGTTTGGCTCGTGGGTAGGGTTCAGCGCCTACATATGGCTGCTGCAGAATGTCCCGCTGCCGAAGGTGGCAACCTATGCCTATGTAAACCCCGTGGTGGCGGTGATCCTTGGCTGGCTGGTGTTAAACGAGCGCGTGGACTTTTATATTCTTGTAGGCAGCGCGATCGTGATCGCGGCCGTGATATTAACCACCAGCGCAAAGGTGAAGAATGGCAGGGAAAACCTGATGGAAGACAAGGCGTTTAAGAGCGCGGGATAGAGGCCCCTACTTCCGCTTCCAGCGTATTCCGTCTTTTGAGTCTTCCACCACGATGCCCAGCGCGGTGAGCTGATCGCGAATTTCATCCGAGCGGGCAAAGTTCTTTTCCTTGCGTGCCTGCTGGCGTTCGGCGATGAGCGCGTTGATCTGTTCGTCGGAAATCTGACTGGAGCGGGCAATCTCCAGAGTTTCCGGGCTGATTTCTCCGGTGCGCCCTTCCTCTTTGGCCCATTCAATGACACGTTGAACCTTGGCTGTGTCATCGTCCTGCACCACCGGAATGAGCTGGTCGAATTTGCAGATGGCTTCCAGTAGAGCGGGAATATCGCCCTGCTTTACCTGTCCGGCGTCGGCTGCGGTGTTGACCTCGCGCACCATATCGAAGATAGCCGCCAGGGCCTCCGCGGTATTGAGATCGTCGGCCAGGGCATTCATCATGCGTTCCAGGGTGCGCCGTCCCAGATCGGC
>DASZRZ010000313.1:0-11961 GCA_035548935.1 Terriglobales bacterium | reverse complement strand
GAGTTCGCGGGCGTGCTCAAGGCCGAGGCGGGCGCGGAGGTAGTCGAAGGCTCCGCCGACGGCCAGCGTGGCCGAGGTGAGAACGGCGCATTGCAGGCGGTCGAAAAGAGACTGGCGGAGGAGTTGCGAGACGTCGATGGGCGTGGCCTGAAGAAAGATGTTGCGGCGGGAGCGCAGGGAGGCACCTTCGTGTCCGGCCTGTGGACCCGAGCGGCGAGGGGCACCGCCGCCGCGGCGCTCGATCCAGAAGACGGTGTTGCGGTCCTGGGATTCCAGCAGGAATGAGAGCTGGGTCTTCAGCTCCTCGCAGCGGCGGATGATTGCATGCAGTTCTTCGGGCTTGTTCTTGATGTCGTGAATCTCGGCTCCCACGCGTTCGAGGGCGCGGGTGATGGAGAGATACTCGTCGCCATTCTCCTCCAGAAATTCCTGCCGGGTATCGAAGGCGAAGCGCCCGTCTCCGGGCGGGAAGAGGGAGAAGAAGAACTGCGAGCGTTCGCGCAGCCGGGAAATTGCAGTGAGCAGGGCGGGGGAGGAGAGTTTGTGGCGTTGCAGAAGGATTTCGGCATCGCGCGCCAGGTCTTCGACCTTGATGTTGCTGACGGAGACGCCGAAGTAGCTTCCGGCAACATCTTCGAGTTCATGGGCCTCGTCGAAGATAACCGCGCCGTAGTCGGGCAGAACACCAACGTCGGGGGCATCTTCGGCGGCCATTTTGATGGAGAGATCGGCGAAGAAGAGATGGTGGTTGACGATGATGATGTCGCTCTCGGCGGCCCGGCGGCGCATTTCTGTGATAAAGCAGCGGTCGTACTGCTGGCACTTCTGGCCGAGGCAGCGGTCGGAGCGGGCGTCGAGCTTGGGCCAGAGCGGGCTGGATTCGGGAATTGCAGCCAGCTCGGCGCGGTCGCCGCTGGTGGTGGTCTGCTCCCATTCGGCGATGATGCGGTACTGCTCGATTTCTTCCAGTCCGTTTAAGACCGGCTGATCGGTGAGGTCATAGAGCTTCTGGCGGCAGAGGTAGTTGGCGCGTCCTTTCATGTAGCAGACGCGCAGGCCTTCTTTGTTTTCCGTATCACCGCCAGTGTGCTGGGAGAGGAAGGGGATGTCTTTGAAGTAGAGCTGCTCCTGAAGGGCTTTGGTGGCGGTGGAGATGATGACGCGTTTTCCGGAGCGGATGACGGGAAGCAGGTAGGCCAGCGTTTTGCCGGTGCCGGTGCCGGCTTCGACGATGAGGTGGCGGCTCTCCTCGATTGCCTGCTCAACGGCTTGCGCCATCTGGAGCTGTCCGCGGCGGAATTCGTAGGCGGGATGGGTGCGCGCCAGCAGGCCTCCGGGCGCAAAAAAGCTATAGAGCGATCCGGAGGTGGTGGACTGGCTGAAGGCGGATTGGGAGGAAGAAGACACAGGGGAATCGGGCGACATCCCTATAATAGCTGTGGTGAGTGGTTCTGGACGCCGATAACATCAACGTTGGACCTCTTTAATCCTTGAATAGACCCCCGCAATTCGATAGTACGGAGAATCTGCCCACGGTTGCCATCGTGGGGAGGCCGAATGTCGGCAAGTCCACGCTGTTCAACCGGATGGTGGGACGGCGGCGTGCCATCGTGGGCGATGAGCCGGGGATTACCCGCGATCGTATCTACGGCGAGGCCCAGTGGCTGAACCATCGGCTGCGGGTGATTGATACCGGCGGCATTATCCCGGAAGACAAGCAGTTGATCCCGGCGGAGATCTTCCGGCAGGCGAAGGTGGCGTTTGAAGAAGCCGACGCCATCGTGATGGTGGTGGATGGGCGCACGGAGCTGGCCGGTCCCGACCTGGAGCTGGCGCGGCTGTTGCAGCGGACTGGCAAGCCGCTGTTTCTGGCCGTGAACAAGATCGATTCCGTGAAGCAGGTGCCCTATGCCGAAGAGTTCCGGCGGCTGGGAATCCGCAATCTTCTGCCGGTCTCAGCCGAGCACGGCAATGGAGTGGCCGAACTGCTGGAGGCGCTGGTGGAGGTGCTTCCAGAAGTGGTTCCGGACGTAGTTCCTGAGAATGCGGTGCTTCCGAAGAAAGCCGCTCAGGAAGGGGCCAGCGATGAGACAGAGGCGGCTGCTGCGGACGAGAGCGCAGACCCGGAGGCTGAAACCGGGGCAGAGGCCGCGCAGGAGGATGCCAGGCGGGAGACAAAGGTGGCGATCATCGGGCGGCCCAACGTTGGGAAGTCCACGCTACTGAATGCGCTGACGGCAAGCGACCGGGCGATTGTGTCGCCCATTCCGGGAACAACCCGCGATGCGGTGGACGAGATGGTGGAGCGCGAGGGCAAGCGGTACCGGTTCATCGATACGGCTGGAATCCGCCGCAAGGGCAAGACGAACCTGATGGCCGAAAAACTTTCGGTGGTGATGGCGCGCAAACACCTGGAGGCCGCCGATATCGCGCTGATTGTCATTGATGCCAGCGAAGGCGTGACCGCGCTGGATGCGCATATTGCGGGCTATGCCCACGAGAGTGGACGCTCGGTGATTATCGTGATCAATAAATGGGATCTGCTGGCGAAGCCGAAGGAGGACGAGCCGGGAGGCAGGTCCGCGGCCCATGGGGCGATGCATTCGCGGCTTGAAAAAAGACGCGGAGCGGCGGCGCTCGAGGTGAAAAAGGGCAAACGCTATCCTGACCGCGCCCTTTATGAGCTTGAGGTGAGGGACCAGCTCAAATTTCTTCCCTATGCCCCGGTGATTTTTGTCTCCGCGGTGAGCGGGCGCAACGTGGATAAGATTTTTGAACTGGTGACCCAGGTTGCGACGGAGCGGCGGAAGCGCATTTCAACCGGAGAGATGAACCGCTTCCTGGCGAACGTGGACTTTGAGCGCGCGTCGGTTCCGACATCGCGGCGGGTGAGGATTTACTACATGACGCAGGCGGGAACCTCTCCACCGAAGTTCGTGTTGTTTACGGACCGGGCCATGAAGCTGCACTTTGCCTACGAGCGGTTTCTGGAGAACCAGATTCGAAAGGCGTTCGGGTTCATGGGAACCCCGATATGGATCAAGGTTCGGGCCAGCGGCTCCTGAGCGTTCGCGAGAAATGAAAAAGCCCGGCCAGTGGCCGGGCTTTTTGTTTGTGGAGGCAGCTAGTTGCCGAGGGTTTCCGTGAGCTTGTTGAGAAGACGGTTCAGATCTTTGTCGGTCTTGCGGACTTCATCGATCTTGCCGATGGAGTGCAGGACGGTGGTGTGGTGCTTGCCACCGAACTGGCGTCCTATTTCAGGCAGGGAAGACTCGGTCAACTGCTTGGAGAGGTACATGGCGATCTGGCGGGGGAAGACGATGGCCCGCGAGTTATTCTTCGCCTTGATCTCCGGAAGACGAAGCCCAAACTGCTCGGCTACGGCCTTTTGAATGGAGTCGATGGTGACCTTGCGGGACTGCGAATCGATGAACTGCTTGAGCACCTGCTGGGCGTAAGGCAGGCTGATCTCTCCGCCGGTGAGCGACGAGTGCGCAATGAGGCGGATGAGGGCTCCCTCAAGCTCGCGGACATTGGAGCGGATATTGGAGGCGATAAAAAGGGCAATATCGGTGGGCAGGGCGACCTGCTCGGATTCCGCCTTCTTCATGAGGATGGCGACCTTGGTTTCGAGGTCGGGCGGCTGGATGTCAGCGATGAGTCCCCATTCGAAGCGGCTGCGCAGGCGGTCTTCGATCTCGGCCAGCTCCTTGGGGGGGCGGTCGCTGGCGATGACGATCTGCTTCATCGATTCGTGAAGGGCGTTGAAGGTATGGAAGAACTCCTCCTGCGTACGCTCTTTCTGTGCGAGGAACTGGATGTCGTCGATGAGCAGCACGTCCACATTGCGGAACTTGTCGCGGAAGCTGGTCATGCGGTCATAACGCAGCGAGTTGATCATTTCATTGGTAAATCGCTCGCTGGAGAGATAGCAGATGGCCGCCTCGGGGTTGCGCCGCTTTACCTCGTGACCGATGGCCTGCATCATGTGGGTTTTGCCCATGCCGACCCCGCCATACAGGAAGAGCGGGTTGTAGGCCTTGGAGGGGTTTTCCGCGACGGCCTTGGCGGCAGCGTTGGCGAACTGGTTGCCGCTGCCGACAACGAAGGCGTCGAAGTTGTACTTGGGGTTCAACTGCGCTGCACCGTCCCAATCGAAGCGGGACTGGCTGACCCGCGGAGGGGAGGTGGCGGCGGCGGAGAGTCCACCATCGTGGCGGATCGGGGTCGCGGCGGGCTGATCGGCGACGAATTCCACGTCCTGGAATCCGAGGCCGAGATTTTCGATGGCCTCCTGTATCAGGTCAGCATATTTTTCGCCGATGTGGCGGAAGTCCGGATTGGGAACACGGACAAAAATTACCTGTCCCTGAGCATGGCTGTAGCGGGTGGGCTTGAGCCATGTGTCGTAGGAGTGGCGATTGATCTTTTTTTCCAGAGCAGAGAGGATCTGCAACCAGGGATTTGCGGCGGCGGCTGCGGTGACGATGGAAACTGACATAAAAAACTTGCTCAAAGCCGTTCTAACGACGGCATGTCATCGAAAAATGTTTACTGCGGGCAGCGCCATGGCAGCTGCGGGTTATTTGTGCCATCCAGTGCGATCCTGCTGATGCTGCCAGGACCAGCGACCGGAGTTGGAACACTCCAAATGCTACGAACGTCCGCGCCGGTATGCGCGGAGAAAACGGTTGTCCGGGAAGCAATGATCCACACGGTTTTGACCTGACGACGGATACTGAAGTTACAAACAGCAGGACGACCGATCGCTTGACTGAACGGCATACTAGCACGAAAAATTTTGGCTTGGGAACAGTAGAGAGGCGTAAGAAAAATTATTTATCGATTCTTGTCGCAAAGCTGATGCAATTTTCCAAAACAAGCGAACCGGAATGAAAATTCCGGGATTTTTTCAGTCGTTTTTATGATGCCACTTTGGTGAATGGGGTTGATCGAGCGGGTGGATTGAGTATGAAGGCCGGACGGGAGCGTGGGGTGTGAAGTGGACGGAAATTCTGGCGTGAGCGATTTTGCTAAAACGATTTGGGTAGGAAGGATTGAACAGGAGTTCGCGCTGGAAGAAGAATTCCATCTATAGATGAAGTGGCCAGGAAGAAGTGGCCAGGAAGAGGAAGCCGCCTGATGGGATGTTGGGCTGCCATGGGGCATGGAAAATCTTCCGATTCGAGGGGGGGACGGCTGGGGGTAGCCCAGATTGGCCGTGTCAGATATACTTACCATTTGCCCAAGGCAAAATATTCTTATCAGGAGCAGTAACTTTTCATGCCGAAGCGCACGTTCCAACCTAACCGGCGTCGGCGCTCAAAGACGCACGGATTCCGAACGAGAATGAAGACCAAGAGCGGACAGGCGGTTTTGTCCCGCCGGCGGGCCAAGGGGCGGAAGCGCGTCTCGGTGAAGCCTGGATTCCGCGAATACCCAGCCGCCTGAAATGATTCAACGTGATCGAGAGTGCTGGAGCCACCGAGAGTACTGGAGCCGCCGGGAGTCTGGATATCCGGCGGGTGCAGAAGCAGGGCTCCTCTTCTTCGATGGTAGCGGGGATTGCAGCGGGCAAAGTGTTTTCCCGTGAGGCTCGACTTCTCAAGCACGCCGACTTCGACCGGGTGTACCGCAACGGCCGGCGGCAGTTCTCGGCGCATATGACATTGTTTTATCTGCCGCGAAACGCGAGCTGGCGTAATGAAGGGCCGGGATCTCGCGTGGGGCTTACCGTGGGCCGGGTGCTGGGCGGGGCAGTGGAACGCAACCGCATCAAGCGGCGCTTGCGGGAGTCGGTGCGCGGCAGCCTGGAATTGCTGACAGCGCCGGTGGATGTGGTGATCAATCCCAAAAAATCACTTCTGAAGGCCGATTCATCCGTGCTGCAGGATGAGATGCGAAAAAACTTCCGCAGCATCGCGCAAAAGCTCGGGACAACCGCAGCCGGGGCGCGAGGGAATCAATCACTTTGAAGAGCGTTGTCCTGTCGTTACTCCGGATGTATCAATGGGCGCTCTCGCCATTGCTTCCTCCGTCGTGCCGCTATGTCCCGACCTGCTCAGAGTTTGCGCGAGAGGCCGTGGAGCGTTATGGCGCGCTGCGTGGAGGGGCGAAGGCGGCGTGGAGGGTTTTGCGTTGCCATCCTCTAGCGCGGGGCGGATACGACCCGGTGGCGGATACGACCCACTGGAAGATGCGGGAAAGACTTTGGGCTTTACACGGTAAAGATCGATAACTGGCAGGATTTGGGACAGTGTTTCCAGGGAACGGACAGAAACCTTGAGCGAGTACTACAACCCCCAGCAGGAGCCAGGTTCGGAGCGCCGCCTGCTGCTTGTTTTTGCTCTGACGTTTATTGTGCTGATGGTCTTTCAGCCGCTGCTCACCAAGTACCTCCGTCCCGGAGGAACAGCGGCGCCGGAGACACCAAAGCCAGCCGATTCCAGAGGCGCTGCGTCGTCCAATGTGCCACCGCCAGGGCCTTCTGTGGCTTCCGCCGGCGTGGCTTCCGCGACGGCCGGGAGTGGAGCTTCCACCGGGGAAAATTCCGTGGCTGGGGTGCAGGCATCCGCCGAGGCGGAGACCGTCATTGAGAATGATCTTTACCGCATCACCTTTACCAACCGGGGAGGTCAGGTAAAGAGCTGGGTGCTTAAAAAGTACCAGGACGAACGCCGTCAGCCTCTGAACCTGGTACATCCCAAGGCGGTGGAGCAAAACGGATATCCGCTTTCGCTATGGAGCTATGACGAAAGCCTGCGGAAGAAGCTGAACTCGGTTCTATATGTGAGCAGCGCGGCCGGAGAGCAGAAGGCGCCAGCCGGGATCACGTTTGAATACCGGGATGCGCAGGTCCATGTAGTAAAGACGTTCCAGTTTGACGACAGTTACGTGGTGACGGTGAAGACCCGGGTGGAGAGCAATGGGCAGCGGGTCACGGCGTATCCGGCTTGGCCGTCGGGTTTTGGCGACCAGGGAAGCGCGGCCTCGTATGCGGCAGGCCGGGTCGAATGGCAGCAGGGCGACAAGGTGGAGCGGCAGGAGGCAAAAAAAATCAGCGGCGGCAACACCGTGCCGGGGCCTTTCCAGTGGATCGGTGTAGCTGATCAATATTTTGCCGCGGCCTTCATGCCGGAAAATCCCTCGACGGCGAGCGCGGTGACGCTGCGAAGCGCGATTGAAGTGCCCAAGGACGCGGGGAAGGCCGATTCGCAGAAGATCCGGGTGGAAATACTCGGAATCGCCGCCGGAGATACGAACGGCGGAACCAGTAGCCGGCTGTTTGTGGGGCCCAAGTCCCTGAACATTCTTGAGTCGGTACCCACGGCTCAGGCCGCGGGGCAGAGCCAGCCAGCGGATCTGCGCGGGCTGGTGAACTTTGGATTTTTCAGCCTGATCGCGCGTCCATTGTTTCTGTGGCTGCGCTGGACCCACGATCACATTGTGGGTAACTGGGGATGGGCGATTGTTTGCCTGACGTTCATCATCAACCTTGTGCTTTTCCCGCTGCGGTTTTCCAGCATGAAGTCGGCGATGAAGATGCAGAAGCTGCAGCCGCAGATGAACGCCATCAAGGACAAGTACAAAAAGTACGCGGCGCGGGATCCCCGGAAGGCCGAGATGAACCAGGAGATCGCGGCGCTGTTCAAGCGCGAGGGCGCCAATCCCGCGGGCGGCTGCCTGCCGCTGGTGATTCAGATGCCCTTCCTGTTTGCATTCTATGCAATGCTCGGCAGCGCGATTGAGCTGCGCCATGCGAACTGGTTGTGGATTCGCGATCTTTCTTCTCCCGATCCGCTCTACATCATTCCCATATTTATTGTTGCCAGCACCTTTGCCATGCAGAAGATGACTCCGCAGGCAGGCATGGATCCGGCGCAGCAGAAGATGATGACGGTGATGATGCCGGTGATGCTCGGGTTTATCAGCTGGTCCCTGAGCGCGGGGCTGGGCGTCTACTGGATTTTGGGTAACGTGATTGGAGTGGTTCAACAGGTTGTTTTGAACCGCACCAACTTCGGGCAGGAGATGCGCGAATTGGCCGAGAAGCGGGCGCGGCAGAAAGCTGCAAAGTAGGTAAGCCGCTGGTTTGCGTCGCAGGGAAATGGAAATCCGCATTGGATGGAGCAGGAAACGATGCCCACAGAAGAGAAAATTGCAGCGGCACGCAAGATTGAATCGTTGTTGAAGGCGGTTATTCAAAACGGCGGACTGCGTCTGCGGTACCGGATTACGGTGGATCCTCCGGCGGCGGAGCAGCACGACTGGGAACACCCTGACCTGGCTGTGGAACTTTCCGGGCCGGATCAGGACCTGCTTCTCGAACGCGGAGCGGAGTTGCTGCGGTCCATTGAACTGCTGGCGATTGAGAGCCTGCGGCTGACCTCCGAAGAGCATGACCGGGTCAGCTTCGATGCCATGGGCTACCGGGCCAGCCGGTTGAAAGAACTGAAGCTGGCGGCGACGGTGGCGGCGGAGAAGGTTCGGGAGACGGGCCGTCCCTATGAGTTTGGCCCGATGTCGTCGCGGGAGCGGAGAATTGTCCACCTGGCGCTGCGCGATGTGGCCGATTTGCGGACGGAGAGCAGCGGCGAGGCTGGCCGTCGGCACGTGGTGGTGTATCCCAAGGATTACCGTTCCGCCCCGGCGCAATCCCGCCGCCGGTAAGCCATTGGTTCCGGTAGGCGTTCAGCCTTCCCAGGCAGTTCTTTCTGCGCTGTCCTTTTGCTCAGGATTGCCCAGCTTTTTTACCCAACCCTGTTTACTCAACCCCTCGCTTGGCGAAGAGAGGCCCTCTGGGGATGCTTCTGCCCGTGGATTCCATGCCGGAGAGTCTCCGGAATTAAAGCCCGGATCAGCGCATGGATCAGGATTGAGTGCGGTTTTCCGCGGCTGCGGCTTGCCTGCCACAGGAGAATCGCAGTAACCTTTTGTGACAGGGTAATCTCGGGGCTTCATCTGTGGGCTTCAAAAGATGCTGAAAAACATCCTTTTAGTGGAAGACGAGCAAGCGCTGCGAATGACGCTGCGCGACCGCTTGAGCACGGAAGGGTATGGCGTGGACTGCGCCGGGGACGGCGTGGAAGGGTTTGAGAAGGCGACCCAGCTTCCCTTCGACCTGATTGTGCTGGATGTGATGCTGCCGCGAAGAAACGGATTTGACGTGTGCCGGGATATACGGCAGGCGGGATTGGCGACTCCCATTCTCATGCTGACAGCGCGCGGCCAGACCGCGGACAAGGTGGTGGGGCTGAAGCTGGGCGCGGACGATTACGTGACCAAGCCCTTCGACATGTCGGAGCTGATGGCGCGGATTGAAGTGCTGCTGCGACGGGTGCCGGGACTGGCTGCGGACCGTCCAAGCGTTCACCGCTTCGGATCGATCACCGTGGACTTCCGCGGTACGAGCGTGACGCGCGACGGGAAGGCGATGAAGCTCTCGGCGCGTGAGTTCCAACTGCTGCGGTACTTTATCGAGCATCGCGGGACCACGTTATCGCGTGAGGAGCTTTTGAAGCAGGTGTGGGGCTATAACGGGACGATATCGACGCGCACCGTGGATGTCCACGTGGCCGAGTTGCGGCAGAAGCTGGAGCGGGAGCCGAAACAGCCCGACATGATTCTTACGGTGCAGGGTCTTGGCTATAAATTTATGCCTTACGATGAGCATCCGGATTAGTGCGGCAACGTGTGCAGGCGGGCTTGGTTTTCTGTTGGCTTTAAATAATTGGCCTTAAATAAATAGATTCGTGCGGACGGGACGTATGAAGCTGCACACCAGAGAACGTGGATTGTCGCTGGCCGTCGGGGTGCTGACCGCCGTGGTGCTGATTCTCGCGGTGTTGCAGTACCGCTGGACCAACCAGGTGAGCGAGGCCACGGCGGTGAGGCTTGCCGACAGTCTCCGGATGTCGATGATCGGGTGGCATCTGGACCTCTTCCGCAATATCGCGGAGGTCTGCCTGACCATGCGGGCCAACCCCGAAGTGGTGGCCAGCTATGATCCCGAGCAGTACGTTCGCGGCTACGAAGAGTGGAAGAAGGCGGCAACGTATCCCGACCTGGTTGCGGCCATTTATCTGGCCAAGCCCGGCAGCGCCGAAGGACTTGATGTAATGCGGCTGAATCCCGCGCTCGGAAGGTTCCAGCCGATTGAGCTTCCTTCGAGATTTTCCTCAATCAGCGCGGAGTTGGAGCAGCAGTCTTCCATCCTGTTGCAGACGATCCGCGAGCAGCAGGTTCCCCCGGGCGCAAAAGGCGCGACTTCCACGGCAGCGCCCGGCGCTTCTGCGATAGACATACCTTTGGCAGCCGTGCCGCCACCGAAGCCGAATCTGCAGCTGGCAGAGCACTATTACCGCGTGGGAGATCCGCTTGCCGGATGGCAGTTCGAGCCGAATATCCCAGCCTTGTTTCATCCCATTGTGCATACAACAGGAGCGGCGGGGCCGCATGGAGCGAACCGACTGGCGGTGGATTGGATCGTGATCGAGTTGAGCGCCCAGGTGTTGCGCGACCGCGTTTTCCCTGGCCTGGCGCAGAGGTACTTTCTGGGGACGGAAGGGGTCGATTATCAGGTGGCGGTGCTGTCGGGCAACAATCCCCGGCGGCTTCTCTATTCTTCGGATTCGACATTTGGCACGGGGAAGATTGCGGATGCCGATGCGGTCATGCACATCTTTGTGGACTCCGACCGGAAGATCGAAGGAGCGCCACTGCGCCTGTTTCATGATTTCTCCGGGGACAAGAGCCGGGATGCCTTCGTGGGCACCTCGTGGTTCCCCCTGCTTCGAATGGGGACGCGGGGGACGAACTGGCGGCTGATTGTGCGGCATCTCGGCAAATCGCACGGGGCCTTTGTGGCGGAGATGCGCCGCCGCGATCTCACCATCAGCTTTGGAGTGCTGATGTCGCTGGCGATCAGCATCGGGATTGTGATCGCCACCAGCAACCGCGCCCAGCGGCTCGCCAGCGTGCAGATGGATTTTGTGACCACGGTTTCGCACGAGTTGCGGACACCCCTGGCGGTAATCAGCTCGGCGGCGGATAACCTGGTGGACGGAGTGGTGAACAACCAGCAGCAGTTCATGGAATACGGAGCGGTGATCAAGAATCAAAGCCGCCAACTGAGCGGCATGGTGGAAAACATCCTGCTCTTTACCTCGACGCGCAACGGACAGCAGCACTACAGCCTGGCGTTGCTGGATGTGCAGTTGGTGGTGGATTCCGCGTTGGCGAATACCGCGGCAGTAATTTCCGCGGCGGGGTTTCGCGTGGAGCGGGATTTTGAGGCAAAGCTTCCGCAGGTGAAGGCGGACCGGGCCGCGCTGATCCAGTGCCTGCAAAACCTGATTACCAACGCCGTGAAGTATGGAGGCGACGCGAGGTGGATCAAGCTGCAAGCCCGAAGCGTAATTGCGGAATCGGGGGCGGGAGAGGTTCAGATCAGCATTTCCGACCGGGGGATCGGAATCGGCAAGGCGGATATTGAGCACATCTTCGAACCGTTCTACCGCAGTCCGTCGGTTACGGCGGCGCAGATTCACGGAACGGGATTGGGCCTGCCGTTGGCCAAGGGCATAGCCGAGGCCATGGGAGGACGTATCAGCGTGCGCAGTACTCCCGGCCACGGGAGTACTTTTACGCTGCATCTGCCGGCTACAGAAATCAGCGTGGAAGAATCCAGCGTGGAAGATTCCGGTTTGAGAGCATCCGGTTTGGGAGAATCCCGTTTGAGAGAATCTGAAGAAGCAACAGATTCACATGGAGTGGTGCGTTCCAGCTGAGAGCCGCGACACCTCGCGGGCTCCGGAATACGCAGTAAAATAAGGCTTTCAGGCCGCGCTCGCGGCCTTCAAAATTGCGCTTACCCCTTTCAGGGAATGCGCTTACAAAGAGTTTACAAGCCGCTTACCGGCTATTTACAGCCCCCCTATTGCTCAGGATGTAGGATGCCGA
>DASZRZ010000312.1:0-3029 GCA_035548935.1 Terriglobales bacterium | reverse complement strand
CACACTCAAGCCCGCGGAAAACGTAAAAGTCCAGGCCTTCGAAGTTACGGCTCAGACCAAACAGGATGTTTTGCAGCGCCTGCTCTCCAAAGAAAGAGGACGCTGCCTTGTCTTTACCCGCACCAAGCGTGGAACCGAACGACTGACGCGAGTGTTGAACCGCGACGGATTCGCCGCTTCCATGATTCACGGAGACCGTTCGCAGTCGCAGCGCACCGCGGCTCTGGCGGGATTCCAGCAGGGAAAGATTCGCATCCTGGTGGCCACCGACCTGGCTTCGCGCGGCATTCACGTTGACGACATCGCTCACGTCATCAACTACGATCTCCCCGCGATCCCCGAGGACTTCATCCATCGCGTGGGCCGCACGGCGCGGGCCGGCGGACATGGCGTGGCTTCCACGTTGTTCGAACTTCATCAGAGCATGGAACTGCGCCAGCTGGAACGTACTCTGGGCATCAAGATCGAACGCAAGCGCGGCGACAGTGAACCGCCCGTGGATCGTGCCGATCCCCGTCTGGTCGCGGCGGTGACTCCCGGCGTCATGGGACGCAAGTCAACCCTCGTCGGCCTTCCCGGTGAGATTCTGCAGAACCGCAGATAGCTCGATCAAAACCAAAAGGCCGAACGCTGAACCTTCAAGGTTGCGTCCGGCCTTTTTTCCTGCCCGCCGTAGCGGTTAACTAGTTCAAATCGCCAGCACCATGCTTTTGACGGCACTTCTTGCACATGGTTGGCTCCTCGGTATTATCCACCCGGTGATTCACCGGCTTCACCTGCCGCAGGTACATCCATACGGCGTGAATATCGTCGTCGGTGAGCCGCTTGAACAGAGCCGGGGTCATGACCTTGAGCTTGCGCGCGCCCACATGCGACTCACGCAGCGCGGTGTGCAGCATGTCCTCGGTGAAATAATTAATCCCCTGGGGGCCGTTGGTGATGTTGGCTGAGAAGGTATCCGGCAGCAGTTGCTTGCCGCCGCCAAACTCACCCACCACCGGCTCCTGATCCTCGTCCCGAAGGGTATGGCAGCTGTCGCACAGCCGGGCCACCTTGGCGCCGCGAGCCACAATTTCCGCAGGGCTGGCGGGGGCAGACGGAGCAGCCGCGGCTCCGGCCGTTGGAGCTCCAGTCGGCTTGGCGGGAGCAGCAGCACCTTGAGCTTGCGTTTTTGCAGGCGCCGCTTGCGCCACTTTCGTCTCTGACCCAGACTCGGCCCACAGGGTGGTAATGCTCAGCACCACCGCGCCCACGGCAAATAATACAAATGATCGATTCTTCATAAGTCCCTCAGGGAATTGCCGCGCTGCCAATGAACACCATCAAGTTGTGCTCATTCTCGCCCGGCTTATATACAGACTCTCCTTCTGCCACACCGATTCAAAATCGTTATGCAGCTACATCTTATTCATTCCAAACAATTTCATTCCAAACAAAACCTGCGCTGTGGGATTCAATCCCCTGTCGCAACCCTTCCTCCAGCGGCATGGCACGGCTTCTGCTGCCGCCATGCAGCATTGTTCTTCCGGCTCATTGCTCGGGGGTGGTTTTCGAATCCCCTGCTTTGGCAGGGGCAGGTTTATCGGGAAAGCTCTTCGCCAGGTAGTCGATCACAATCTTTTGGTCTTTTTCATCAAGCTCCGCCCCGAAATCGGTCATCATTTTAACCAGATCATCCCAGTCTTCATGCGACCGGCGGCTCTCTACGATGCGGTCCAGCGTATGGCAAACCGTGCACCGCGACTGCACCAGCTCCTTACCCGCTCCCGCCGGCAATACGGGACCGCCACTATCGACGCCCTCTGCCTGCGTATTCAGGGAAGTGGTCCCACCCTGTTGGGCTGCGGCTGGAGGAGCGCTGGCGCCTTCCGGCTTTTGGGCGGGTGCGGCGGCGGCAGCGCCACTGGCGGACGGAAAACTCTTCGCCAGATACTCGACGATAACCTTGTGCTCATCGTCCCTGACCTCAGCGCCGTTGTAGGTCATGCGGGTAATGAGATCATCCCAATCCGTCTTGCTGCGGTTGCTGGTAACGATGGGCTGCAACCCGTGGCAAATGGTGCATTTCTCCAGGATCATCTTCTTGGCGCTTCCTTCGGGAAGCTTACTGGCATCCGGATCCTGGGGAGCTGCCTGAGCAGAGGAGGGTTGGTAAAAGGCGAGCAAGGCCGCTGGCCCAGTGGGTGAGCCGGAGGCGCTCGAAGCGGGTGACATCATGCCTGTCAATCCCAAGGCTCCCAATAGCGCCGCTACCCGGAATGCCGGTTTGCTCCATCTACACACTACTGGCCTGACTTCATGAACCCTGGATTGTTTTTGCAAGAGTGTCCCCTTAAAAACCGGCGCACAGCCTACTTGTAGCGTGGAGCACCTTGGGGCCTGTAGCCTTGGTGCCATCTCGCGCCGCTCTCCCTGGCCTGCTATCCGGATATTGCCTCCGAACGCCCATTGCATGTGTTCCCATGCTTAAACACGTCCGTTTGCATAAAGATGTTAAGAATGCCAAACTTTGCATGTCAACATCTTTCTAATCTTAATAGTTACGGCTGCATCTGCATAGACGTCAAGAAAGTGAAGACGCGAAATAGACGCGCGGGTGGTCAGCCCACTTTCGACCTGCTATTTTCGTACGGATGATTCGAAAGCCGACCATACTAGTGGCCGCGGGCCTGCTCTGTTTCCTTACACTTTGCTCTGCTCCCCGGGTATTTGCCGCGCCGCAGGATCCCCCCCAAACGGAAGGGGATACCACCTCCCGGCCGGAGACTTCCACGGGAATCCCCACCCGTAACGACGTGGTCGTGGTTACCGGCACCTTCGTACCCGGGCCGCTTTCGGAAAACAATCGCTCCGTCACCTCACTCGATCCCCGGGAACAGCCTCTGCTCTTCGGCTCCACGGTGGACTATCTCCGCCTGGAACCCTCGATTGATCTTCGCCAGCGCGGAATTTACGGCGTTCAGTCTGACCTCTCCATCCGGGGATCGACCTTCGGACAGTCCCTCGTACTCCTCAATGGAATGCGCCTC
>DASZRZ010000311.1:0-1825 GCA_035548935.1 Terriglobales bacterium | reverse complement strand
ACATCGCCTCGCTCACCAAGCCGGTGGCAACGGCCGTTTCCATCATGCAAATGGTGCAGATGGGCCAGTTGCGGTTGAACGATCCCGTGGCCCGTTACATCCCCGAGTTCACCGGAAGGGAAAAAGATCAGGTCACAATACGGGATTTGCTCACGCATTACTCCGGGCTGCCGGAGGATCTCGACTTAAAGCATCCCTGGCAGGGCAGGGAAACCGCCCTTCGCATGGCGCACGGGCAGGAGCTGATCAATCCTCCGGGTGCGCGCTTCGTCTACAGCGACATCAACTATCTCGTCCTGGGTGAACTGGTCGAGCGCATCAGCGGACTCCCGCTCGATGCCTACGCCTCAAAGCATATCTTCACCCCTTTGGGCATGACGCGCACCGCGTACAAGCCGCCGGTTTCGTGGCGTACCAGCATTGCGCCCACAACCTATGACGAACGCGGCGTGATGCTGCGGGGCATTGTGCATGACCCCACCGCGCGCCGCATGGGAGGGGTGGCGGGAAATGCCGGAGTGTTTTCCACCGCGGGCGACCTCGCCCGATTTGCCACGGCCCTGCTCACCGGTGGAGGCGGCGTTCTTTCGCCCGAAGCCATCGCTGCCATGACCTCTCCGCAGCAGCCTTCTAGCGCTCCGGTCCTGCGCGGCCTGGGCTGGGATATCGACTCCGTATTCTCATCTCCCCGCGGAGACCTGCTTCCGGTTGGCTCCTACGGACACACGGGATTTACCGGCACCTCTCTTTGGATCGATCCTGGCAGCGGCACTTTCATCATCCTTTTAACCAACGCCGTGCACCCTCGCGGTGGAGCACCTTTGCTCTCGCTGCGCGCCCGCCTTGCCAATGCCGCCGCATCGTCCTTGAACCTTGCCCCCGGCCCGGACGCCCAGCTACAGCTTGCGCGCATCACTGGCTACAACGACACCAATGCGGCTGCGCGTCGCCTCACCTTCCGGAATGGACAGGTGCGAACCGGAATCGACGTTCTGGAAGCCCACAACTTCGCCGAGCTGAAGCCCGCGCTCGAAGGTCCCAGGCGCCGCATCGGGCTGGTGACCAATCACAGTGGAATCGACTCTCAGGGACGCCGCACCATTGACGTTCTCGCCTCCGCGCAGGGCATGGAACTCGCGGCGATCTTCAGTCCGGAGCACGGCATCCTCGGAGAGGCGGATACCACCGCCAACCTCAGCACGGTTGATAAAGCCACGGGGATCGCCGTCCACAGCGTCTACGGCGAGAGCGATGCCAGCCGCCGCCCGCCGCTCGACCTGCTGAAAAAACTCGATGCCGTGGTTTTCGATATTCAGGACGCCGGCGCTCGTTTTTACACTTACGAGAGCACCCTGGGATATTTTCTGGAAGCATCGGCGGCAGCGGGCATTGAGATGATCGTTCTCGACCGTCCCAACCCCATTACCGGCAGCATGGTTCAGGGACCGCTGCCCGATCCGGATACCAGCAGCTTCGTCAACTACCACCCGGTCCCGGTGCGCCATGGGATGACGCTGGGCGAACTGGCGCGGATGTTCAATGCCGAGCGCGGCATTCACGCACGGCTTACGGTGGTGGCCATGGAAGGCTGGATGCGCGGCGACTGGTTCGATTCCACCGGATTGCTCTGGGTGAACCCCTCTCCGAATCTGCGGAGCCTGAACGCGGCCACGCTCTATCCGGGTGTGTGCCTGATCGAAACCACGAATGTATCGGTGGGGCGGGGAACCGACCGTCCCTTTGAAGTGATCGGAGCGCCATGGATCAAGCCGGAAGAGCTGGCCGCATATCTGAATCGCCGCGAAATTCAGGGCGTGCGCTTCGT
>DASZRZ010000310.1:0-6440 GCA_035548935.1 Terriglobales bacterium | reverse complement strand
TCGACCTTGAGTTTTTGATTATACGAGGGAATTGAAAGGTTGCTATGGCGGGGAGCGAGGGGAATCAATTTGACAATCGCGGAGAGGAGCAGCAAGCGGTGTTTACATTATCCGAAGGCAGGCATGGCCGCCGGATACGGCGATTCTCCACCACTCACCGGAATGCCATCGCGATACGTAACGCTTTTCCAGAGATCGCGGGAGCCCGCTCACCTGGCAAGATGATCCCGACGAGATTCAGGGGATCGGCGGCGGACAAGGTGATGGTTTCGCCACCGGGCGGTTGTTTGCGCAAGGCACGCATGGATTCCACCGCAACCGGAAGGGCAAACTGTTCGCCGATGAAGCCGTGAACGAAGCGCCCGCCTCGAACTTCGCCGCGATCTTCCATGCGCCGGAAGGCCTGCGTGAGCTCGCGCCATTTGGGAAGCAGCGCCTCACGCGCCAGCAGCTCGCGAAAGACAATTCCATACCGGTTAAGCAGCATTCGGCAGGTGGCCTCGATGGCCTCCGGGCGATTGGCCGCCTCCACGGGAAAGAGCAGCGACCATCGGCCAGCGGCATGGCGTGGGCGGGAGTTTCGTCCCGCGCCCTGGCCGGTGCGCCGCCTGGGATCGATAAGGGCGCGCAGGTTATCGAATCCATCGGCGGTGACCAGGCCGCCGGCAACAAGCTCCCAGAGTCCGGTCTCGACTTCCGCCTTCAGCTTGCCGGTACCGCGCACGATATCGGCGAAAAACGACGCGCCACGCTGGCGAAGAAAATCCAGCACCTCGCGCGCCGCGTCTGAAAGGGCGAGATCGCCGGTGCGCTGATGAGAGGGGTGAGGCAGCATCCACTCGGATTCATCCCGGGCGAAAAACGTGATGGGCGCCACGCTGGTGGGAATCACGCGGCGTTTCTTTACCTGGGGAACACCAACACGCGGAATACCGGCAGGCGAGGCACCGGCAGCCGCCGCATCGGGAGGAGGGGCAGCTTCTTCCAAAGTTGCGGGATGCGGTGAAAGCCGTCCCCAGCCGATTGCGCCGGTGAGGCAGAGCTGATCAAGGACAGCGGGATCATAGTCGCGCAAACGGCGGGTAAGAATCTGGCTTTCCCAGGCGTTGGCTGGGATTTCGAACCCCTGAAGTTGCCGCAGCACTTCGAGCAATCCGCGTTCGCCGCTGAGCTGTGAGCCGGGGGAGAGATGCTGCCACCGCAGCAGCCAGCGCATCAATTGGGCCTCGCTGACCGGCTCAATCTCCCTGCGAAGGCGGCCCAGAGTGAGGCGGTGAATGCGGGCCAGCAGGCGGCGCTCACAAAATTCGAGGGCATCGCTGTGGCGAAACTTTCCACGCAATATAGCGCCGGAAGACTCCACTTGCAGGAGCGCCTGCTCCACGTCATTTGCAGGAAGCGCCAGAGCTTCTGCAAGTTCTTCAGCGGTGGTGGGACCGGCATGGGACATCCAGCCAGTGATGAGGGTCTGGATGGCTTCATTCCGCGATGCGGGAGTTTCCCCCAGATTGGGGACTGACGACTCCAGCGATGCTTGCGGATAAATAAGGCGGAAGGCCGGGACGCGCTCGGTGGCAACCCAGAAACGCCGTGCCGGCTCCTGCTGCGCGCTGGCAACCGTCGCTGCGGTGGCGCGTCCACTGGCTTTAAGCTGCGCGAACTCGCCCGTCCAAAGCTCCAACGGGCCGGGGCGTCCACTGCGGAATGCGCGCTCCGGAAGCGCAATCAAGGTATGCAGGGCATCGTGAAGCTCATCGGCGTCGCGAACGTCGGGCCAGGCTTCGTCCTCAACCTGGGCGATGGCCTCCGGGTCGAGACGGCCCACTTCGTTCAACATGGACTCCGGCAGAACGCGCCGCATCTCCACGGCGCGGGCACGACGCTCTTCGAGTGGCGCATCGTCGAGGTAGGCGTAGGGATTGGCGTTGAGAATTTCGTGAGAAAACTGCGATGGCACGGGTGTATCCACTGCCACAACCCGGATACTTCCCTGCTCAATGCCGCGCAGAACATGACGCAAACCATCGATGTCCATGGCTTCGGTGAGGACATCCTTCATGACTTCCTTGATCAGCGGATGTTCGGGAATCTGGATATCGCCCTCGATGTTCTCCTGGCAGGCGGCAACGCCGGGGAAGACCGCAGCCAGCAGATCGTCGGCGCGCATGCGTTGAATCTGAGGAGGGATTTTTTTGCCGCCCTGAAAACGAAGCAGGGCCAGCGAACGGTTTGCGTCCCAGCGGAAGCGGGTGCCAAAGATGGGCGAGCCGGTGAGGACAGCCTGTTCCAGAACTCCCTGCACGGTTTCCGGCTGTAGAAAGTTGAAAACATCGCCCAGAGGGAAGCTGTGCTGTTCGGCCAGGGAGATGTTCAAGCCGTCATCGGTGGCAGCGGCCTGCAACTCAAAATTAAAGCTGCGGCAGAAGCGTTTGCGCAGAGCAAGGCCCCAGGCCTTGTTGACGCGGCCTCCGAATGGAGAATGGATGACGAGCTGCATGCCGCCGCCCTCGTCGAAGAAGCGTTCGGCAATTACGGTCCGCTGCGAGGGGACTTCGCCGAGCACAGCCCGCCCGGTGATTATGTGCTGCACGGCCTGTTCGGCTCCAGAGTCGTCGAGTCCGCACTGCTGCTTCAGCCACGCGAAGCAGTCCTGCACCGGCTGGTGGCTCTGCCATCCAGAGACGGGAGCGATGCCCGGCACCATTCCGCTGATTTTTTCCCGCAGCCATGCAACACGGGCGGAGAGCTCGGCGGTGCGGGCCGGAGCCTCGCCGCGCCAGAACGGAATGCTGGGGGGAGCGCCATGCGCGTCTTCGACCAGGAGACGTCCGGAGCGCGATTCCACGCGGCGAATCCGCCATGAAGTATTCCCGAGAAGGAAGATGTCGCCGGAAAGACTCTCCACGGCGAAGTCTTCATCCACCGTGCCGACCATGGTGCCATCGGGCGATGCCACGACAGTGAAGGCGGCGGTATCGGGAATTGCTCCGCCGGAGGTGATGGCGGTGAGGCGGCTGCCGCGCCTGCCATGGAGACGGTGTTGCACGAGGTCCCGATGAAGGTAGGCGCCATAACGTCCACGGCTGGCGGCGATGCCTTCGGAGAGCATGGTGATCACCGAGTCATAATCTCCGCGCGTGAGATCGCGATAGGGATAGGCACGGCTCACCAGGGCAAACAGTTCGTCTTCATTCCAGTCCTCCGCCGCGCAGGCAGCGACAATCTGCTGGGCAAGAACATCGAGCGGCGTCTCGGGAATGATGATGCGGTCAAGATCGCCTTCTCCGATTGAGTGGACCAGCGCAGCGCAATCGAGCAGCTCATCGCGGGTGGTTGCAAAAATGCGCCCCTTGGGAATCGCACCCCGCCAGTGACCGGAGCGTCCGATGCGCTGCAAGGCAACGGCAATCGAACGCGGGGAGCCGATCTGCACCACAAGATCCACAAATCCGATGTCGATACCAAGTTGCAGCGAAGCTGTGGCTACCAGCGCCTTCAACTCTCCGGCTTTGAGCCGGCGCTCGGCCTCCAGCCGTATCTTGCGGGAGAGCGAGCCGTGATGCGACGCCACAAACTCTTCGCCCAGGCGTTCGCCCAGACGAAGCGCGACACGCTCCGCCAGGCGGCGCGTGTTGACGAAGATCAATGTGGAGCGATGTGCCTCCACCAGGGAGGCGATGCGGTCGTAGATTTCGTCCCAGTGTTCGTTGGTGGAGATGGGTCCAAGCTCGCTGGCGGGAATCTCCACCTTGAGATCGAGCTGGCGCTTGTGGCCCACGTCAACGATGGCAGGCTCGGGCCTTCCCGCTCCGGTGAGGAACTTCGCAATCTGCTCGATGGGCTTTTGCGTGGCAGAGAGTCCGATGCGCACGGCAGGAACACCAATCAGGGCATCCAGCCGTTCGAGGGAGAGGGCCAGGTGGGCTCCGCGTTTGTCACCAGCTACGGCGTGAATTTCGTCGACGATCACCGTCCTGACGTCGCGCAGGATGGCGCGGCTTTTCTCCGCCGTAAGCAGGATGTAAAGCGACTCGGGGGTAGTGACCAGAATATGCGGCGGACGCTTGAGCATGGCCCGCCGCTCCTGCATTACCGTGTCGCCGGTACGGACGGCGGTGCGAATCGCGGGCATCAGCAGGCCACGCTGGTTTGCGAGCGCCAGAATTTCTCCCAGGGGAATCTCCAGATTCTTCTGGATGTCGTTGCCCAGAGCCTTCAAGGGCGAGACGTAGAGAACTTCCGTACGATCCTGAAGATCGCCAGCCAGTGCCCGGCGCACCAGGGCGTCGATGCAGGCCAGAAAAGCCGACAGGGTTTTGCCGGAGCCGGTAGGAGCTGCAATCAGAGTCGTGCGCTGAGCGAGGATGTGAGGCCATCCCTGCTCCTGGGGTTCCGTGGGCGAACCAAAGCGGGCCAGAAACCACTCTCGCACGAGGGGATGAGCCCAGGCTAACGAGTCCTCGGGGGGCATGCTGGATATTGTACCCCGTTTCGCTAAAAATTCGCCCCGGCCGCAATCCGCGTTATTTGCGGCGGAATACGTGGTGGTGCTTCGTCATGTTGATGCGGCTGCCGTTGAAGGTGACGTGCTCGGCCGCCAGCCGGAGCCGCTGCTCGATGCCCTGCTCGGCAGGAAGGACGATTCTGCCTCCCGCGCCGACGACACGGTGCCAGGGGGCGCCCTGGGCCTCCGGCGAGCGCAGCGCCCAGGCCACTTGACGGGCGGCACCGGGGTGTCCGGCGGCGCAAGCAACCTCTCCGTAGGCAGCCACCTTTCCCCTGGGAATAGCGCGGACGGCTTTCAGCAGCGATGGAAACATTGGAAAATTCACCTGTCAGCACGTACTCGGAGTGGTTTTACACTGGAACACTGAGGGTTGGAAACTAAGGTTCCGGGCCACGGGTGGCCGCCTGCGCCCTCGACACCCACTACCTGCGATGCTACGATCAGCCGCATCTAACTAAGTTTAAAAGCTCTAGTTAGCTCTTGCTGGTTTTAAAGCGACTCAGTGGTTTGAAAGCTACTTTACTCCGGCCTACAGGCCGGAAGAGGTTTTGATGGCACGGCTGAAGGGGCTGTTTGGATTATTGCTGATGGTGGTCATTTCCTACGTGCTGTGGCAGGTAGTACCCCCCATATTCAACAACTACCAGTTTGAGGACATAATCACCACGGAAGCCCGCCTGGGTAGCTATAGTACAAAAAGCGAACAGGATATTCAGGCAATTGTCTTCCAGAAGTCGCACGAACTGGAGATTCCCATTACGCGGGAACAGATAAAAGTCGAGCGCATCGATCGCACAATCAACATTTCAGCCCCCTACACGGTTCATATCGATCTGCCGATTTACCCGTTCGATTTGAATTTCAATCCTACCACCAGGAATAAAGGCTTGTGATCTCTGGCGGCTTCCAGGCATCTGACCAGAATTGGCGGCTGGAAGTTTGCTTTACAATCAAGCAAGGTTTGGCGGGAGAAACTGCGTTGAGATCCACAGATCGCCGCCCAATATCTCCAGCCATCTGAGCAGTTAGCCTGGGGTTCACGAGTGTCCATCAAAGTGCGCATTCCGAAAAAGAACAACGCGCCGGCGCGAGGGCGCGGCCAGCGGAAGACGACCCGCCTCCGTTTCTCCGATCCCCTGGTCAAGACTGTGCTGGCGGTCTTCGTGGTGGGTTCCATCGCCATGATTGGGGTTTTCGCGCACTATTACCTGCAGTATGAGCGGATCATCGACCGCCGGCTCAAGGGACAACTTTTTAGCAATTCTGCAAAGATCTATGCGCGCCCCCGGCCCCTGAACGTTGGGCAGAAGGCGGACTTGCAGGACATTGCGGCTGAGCTGCGCCGTGCCGGATACTCCCCGAGCGGTAAGGGAAGCTCTCCCCTTGGAAGCTACCGTCTGCTCGACCGAGGCATTGAAATCCGCCCTGGTCCGGAATCGTTTCATAACGAGGATGGCGCAGTGGTTGGCATCAACGATGGCGCCATCGAGAAGATCTCAGGTTTGAACAAGCTGCAGGGGAAAGACCTCACCCAGTACAGCCTGGAGCCACTGCTGATTACTTCGCTGGAAAACCAACAGCGCTCCAAGCGGCAGGTGGTGCAGTACAAGGAAATTCCCAAAGTGCTTGTGGATGCGGTGCTGGCAATTGAAGACCGGCGCTTTTTCCAGCACGGAGGGGTGAATTTCTTCCGGCTTGTGGAAGCGGCATTTATCGATCTGCGTGGCGGAAGCCGCAGGCAGGGTGGCTCGACGATCACCATGCAGGTGGCGCGCGCTTTTTTTCTCAATCGTGAAAAGACGATCAAGCGCAAGCTGTCGGAGATACTGATATCCATTGAATTGGAACAGAAGCTCAGCAAACAGCAGCTCTTTGAGCTTTATTCCAACATGGTCGATCTGGGGCAGCGCGGGTCATTCACCATCAGCGGATT
>DASZRZ010000309.1:0-1797 GCA_035548935.1 Terriglobales bacterium | reverse complement strand
CGTACAGGTTTTCGACACCAAGGAAGAATCGGAAGCCCTGATCGTCAACGGCCTGCTCGAAAGCTCAGGCATTCCGGCTTTGATGAGTTCTCTTGAAGCCCCACAGGATGTGCTCCCCGGTGTGGGCGGAATTGTGATCCGTGTCCCGGAAACTCTGGCCGCGGACGCCCTGCAGTTGATTGCGGATTTTCGCCGGGGCGGCGATACCCGCATTGAAGAAACTGTCCTCTCAGCGGGCGAAACTCAGGCTCCCGAGGACTGAAGCCACCGTCGCACCGGAACTCATCTGCTCCCCGGCTGCACGGAGTCTCCGGTCAGATAAAAAGTTACCGCTCCCAGGGCATCGGTCCGGTAGGTGGACACCCCCGCGCCGGCCAGACGCTGCAGCACCTCAGGGCGCGGATGCCGGAACTGGTTGCGGAATCCCACTGAAATCACCGCCCAGCGCGGCTTCACCGCCGCCAGCAGCTCCGGGGTCGTGGAGGTTGCGCTTCCGTTGTGGGCCACCTTCAGTAAATCCGCCTGCGGCTGTTGCGATGCCACGAACCGCTCCGTCTTCTTCTCTGCGTCTGCCGTGAGCAGCGCCGCAGAGTTCTTATACCCAATCCTCATCACCAGCGAATCGTCGTTATGCGACCGCGCTGAGGGCGACCACTCCCGCGAAGGCGCCAGCACGCGCACCTCCGCTGCCCCAAAGGCAAAGGCATCTCCCGCGGCATGGTAGCGCACCACCACACCCTGCTCCGAAGCCTGCCTCAGCAGTTGGCTCAAGGCAGGGGTCACGGTATTCGGACCAATCCATAACTCGCGCGGACGGAAGTTCGTCAGTACGCTGCGCATGCCTCCGATGTGATCCGAATGTGCGTGCGTCAGAGCCACCGCATCCAGCCGCACAATACCTCTCGCCCATAGATATGGAGAGATGACGTCTTCGCCGAAGTCAAACTCCGACTCTCCCGCGCCGATTGCCCCCGCCGCATCCACCAACAGCGTATGCCCGTCGGGACTCACCACCAGCGTCGACTCCGCCTGTCCAACGTCGATTGCCGTCACCTCAAGCACCCCGGAGCGAACCGCGGGCTTGGGAGGAACCGCAACCAGCCACGCCGCCACGCCGAGAATCGCCGCCACACCCGAAGCTGCCAGCGCGCCGCGCCTTCTCGCCAGCGCCGCAGCCAGTACAAAAGCCGCAACTCCCAGCAGCACCACCTCCCGCGAGGGGCTGGCAATGCGCAGGTCGGAGCCCGGAAGATTGCTCACCACCGACACCGCGCTGCTGATGCCGCGCAGAGCCCAGCCCGCTACCAGCGCGAATGGTCCGGCCAGTGCGGGTGCAACATAGCTCATTCCCACCGCCAGGAAGGCCGCCGGCATCAGTACACCCGTCAGCGGAATGACCGCAATATTCGCCGGCAGTGCCAGCAGGCTCTCCCGGTGAAAGTAAATGGCCATGGGAAGCGCCAGGCTGATCTGCACAATTGCGGAGATCACGACGATATCGAAAACGGAAATCGCCGCCAGGGCCATTCCATTCAAAATCCAGCGCGCCGGGCGCACTCCGGTAAACTGTGCCACCCGCCCGGCCAGCAATCGCATATCCAGGCGGAACTGAGCTATCTTCGGCGCGAGCGAAACATCATAGGCCTGCGAATCCAGGAACTGCAGCGCCTTGCGGTAAGGCAGAGAGGTCCGCTCCAGCAGCGGCACACCAATGGCCAGGATCGCCAGCACCGACAGAAACGTCAGTTGAAAGCTGGGCTCGAACAGTCCTCGCGGGTCCGCCGCCAGCAGCACCAG
>DASZRZ010000308.1:0-8962 GCA_035548935.1 Terriglobales bacterium | reverse complement strand
GGTCGAGCACAATGTGCCCATCCAGCAGAGAGCGTACCGTATCAACAATCGGATCCTGCTGGTCGTCGCCTTCCATTAAGACGGTGTAGAAAGCCGTGATGCTTCCATTTGCCATGCGGCCCGCGCGTTCCACGAGGCGGGCGAGCATCGATAAAACCGAAGGAGTGTAGCCTTTGGCCGTAGGTGGCTCTCCAGCAGCAAGGCCAACCTCTCTTTGAGCCATGGCAAAGCGGGTGAGGGAATCGACCACCAGAAGAACGTTCTTTCCCTGCGAACAAAAGTATTCCGCAATTGCGGTAGCCGATAGGGCCGCTCGAATACGCAGAAGAGGAGATTGGTCCGAGGTTGAAACCACAACCACTGAGCGGCGGCGACCATCCTCTCCCAATGTGTTCAGAAACTCCGCGACCTCTCTTCCGCGCTCCCCGACCAGGGCCAGTACAGTAAGATCGGCTTCGGTACCGCGGGCCATCATGCCCAGCAGCGTGCTCTTGCCCACGCCGCTTCCGCCGAAGATGCCAATGCGTTGTCCCCGTCCACAGGTTGCGAAGGCGTCGATGGCGCGGATTCCGCATCCCAGCGATTCGTCGATTACCTTTCGCTCCAGTGGCAAAGGGGCCGCCTGATCCACGGGAATCACGCGACGCGCGCGATACTCCCCGAGTGAATCCAGAGGCTTGCCGGTTGCATCAATCACGCGCCCCAATAGCTCCGGACCCACCCGGATGGATGGCCGTGCTCCCCAGGTAACGATCTGATCGCCGAAGCGAATTCCTTGTGGGGTATCCAGGGGCATGGATAGAACGTGCGTTCCGCGGAAGCCAACAATTTCTCCGGCCCGCCGCTCGCCGTTCGATATGATTTCGCACGATTCTCCTACCGAACAGAATGGGCCAGCGGATTCCACCAGATTCCCCAGCACGTGGGTGATCCTGCCCTTCCATCGAACGCTGGAGTTGTTCTGCAGCCAGCGTGAATAGGAGTCGAAGTTGCCAGCGTTCATTGCGATACAGGGCGCTGAGCCATCAGATCAAACAGTCCCTGCTCGATCTCTTTGAGCTGTGCGTCCACTCCCATCTCGGCGGTGCCGCTTTCGGTCTCAACCACGCAATTGCCAGCGAAGAGATCGGCATCCGCGGCAATCTGTACGTCGTGGGTTTCGTTTCCCGCAAAGTATTTTTGCCAGTCCGCCACTTCTTCGGGCCGCACGCGAACGGTGACCTTCGTATTTTGCTGGAGCCTTTCCAGCGTTACTCGTACCAGTCCGGCGACGAGCATTCTGTCGACCTGTGCCTCGCGATGCAGAATCTTGGCGGCAATGGCCAGGGCAAAGGTGACAAGCTGCCCCTCCATTTTGGAAAAGTATTCCTGCCTTTCCAGCTCAAAGGCCGCGAGCAGGGCAGTAACCCGTTTGCGCTCCAGCTCCAATTCGCCCTGTAATTTCAATGTGGCGAGCTGTTCGCCCTCTTTCGCCCCTTCCGTGCGGGCCGCTAAAAGCATGCGAGCCTGTTCTTCTCTCCCGCTGAAGATGGCGGTTTCCATTCCGATGGCCATGGCATTACCGGAATAATGTTCCAGCTGGGCCTCAACCGATCCGGCTGGAATTGCGGATTCTGGATAAACGTAAGCTGCAACCCCGGATCGCAGGGACTGGTCTCTAGACAATGTATTCATCATCTCCCTCGGCCTTTAGAACCACTTTTCCCTCGGATTCAAGCCTGCGCAACACCTCTACGGCCTCCTGCTGGGCTTTACTTACGTCCTTGCCACGTACCGCCCCGAGTGTCTCGATGTCTTCCTTCAACATCTCAACGGCGCGGGACGACATGGCGCGAAAGATGTGTTCCCGAAGCTCCACACTTGCTCCCTTCAGCGCTAGGGCCAGAGTTTTCTTATCAAGAGCCCCGAGCCACTCGCGAATGTATGCGTCGGAAACTCCCAATATGTCCTCAAACGTGAACATCAGGTTGCGGACGCTGATGGCAATATTGGGGTCCTGTGCCTCGATGGATTCAAGGATTCCCTTGGCCGCCGAGGGGGCGAGCCGGTTCATCAGATCGGCGACACTTTTAAAGCCCGCGAACGTTTGCTGGCTCTGCTCGCCCACCGATTGCACCCGCTTATTGAGCACGGTGGAAACCCTCTGCGCCATCTCCGGTGAAAATTGCCGGAGCTGCGCCAGCCTGCGAACGGCCTCTCCCTGAACCTGCTCTGGAAGCTTCATCAATACTTCGGATGCCTGCTTGGCCTCCAGATGGGCCAGCACCAGCGTGATCGTCTGGGGGTGCTCTTCTTCCAGGTACTTTGCAAGTTGTTGAGCATCCACTTTGCGGAGTGAATCGAGTTGGGCGGTATTCAGCTCCTGTTGGCGTCCTACTTTATCCAGAAGCTGCCGGGCGGCATCGTCGCCAAAGGCCCGCGTAAGCAGGCGGGAGGTGAACTCTCTTCCGCCCTGGGCCGACGAATCCTGTAATATCGCCATCTGGCTGTACTCTTCCATCACCTGCATAACAGTTTCGGAAGGGACTTTTCCAATGTCGGCGAGTTCCCGTGTCACGGCCTGAATTTCCTGTTCGGAGAGATGTTTGCAGATCGCACCCGCGGCCTCTTCTCCGATGATCGCCATCAGAACGGCGGCCTTACGTGGACCGCTGAGCTGCGCAACTGCACGCTGACCGACCACTATGCTTCCTCCTGAATCCACGCCTGTATCAGGCGTCCGGTAACGGCTGGTTCTGCTCTGATTTTCTCAACGAACTGCTTCCGCAAAGCCGATGCTCTCTGATGCTCTGCCGCCAAAGCGGCCATATCCGACCCTGCTGTGAGGCTGGCCTGTGCGCCCGTCCCCAGCTGCGCGGAGCTTGAGGCCGGAAGCTGCCGCAAGGTAGTCATGAATTGCTTCTTTACGGGGCGTAGCAACATCATGTAGACGACCGCGAAGAGCAGCAGGATCACCGCGTATCGCACGGCTCCCGACCAGTCGTTCAGAGTCATGCGCACCCGGCTCATGACCGGCAGCGAGGCTGGCGTTTCCACTGGAGCCTGGGCAAAGGAGAGATTCTGTACGCTGAGAAAATCCCCGCGTGCAACGTCGATGCCGATGGAGGCCTTTGCAAGCTCCTCAATCTGCTTCAGCTCTTCGGGGCTGCGCTTGCGGCGGACTTCCGATGTCTTGCCATTGGCCTGGCGGAGTTCGGTGGCGTCATCAACCAGCAATGCAGCTGTGACTCTATGAATGCGGCCAGCGGGTTGAATGGTTCGCCGCACTAGCCGGTTCACCGCAAAGGTATTGTTCTCACTTCTGGATAGCTGGTTCGAGCCGTTGGCGGCATCCACTTTTGCGGGTGCTCCCGTTCCACTCGGAACGTTGCTTGCGGTGCCGGGAACGCCGCCCATTACACCGCCATTCATTTGTTCTTCTGATTTCTGGGTTGCGACCGCAACCGCGCTCTTGGGATCGTAGGTCTCTTCGTTTTCTTCCCGGGTACTGGAGTCATACTCCACGTTAATGCTGGCGCGAACGTGATCGGCGCCAACCACGGGAGCAAGAGTCTGCATGAGCCGTGCGGAAAGTTGTTCTTCCATCTCACCGCCCGCTGCGGACGCATTGTGCCTGGCTCCCAAGGGGCGACGGGTTGCGGAATCCACAACCGTTACGTCTTCCGGGCTGAGATTTTCCACCGCACCTGAGGCAAGGCGGGCAATTGCAGCCAGCGATTCTTCGGGAAGATAGCCCGTGCGTAATTTCAATATGATCGATGCCTTGGCCGGACGCTCCCGGTCCAGAAATACCGATTGCTTTGGCATCACCAGGTGGACGCGGACGCTTTCCACATCCTTCAAAGTCTGTATGGAGCGCTCCAACTCCGCCTCAAGCGCTCTCTGGTAGTTAACCTTCTCGTCGAATTCCGTCTGGCCCCAGTTCATTTTGTCGAAGAGCTCGAAGCCCATGCGGCCGCTGCGAGGCATTCCGTCGGAAGCCATCTCCATGCGGCTGCTGTCGATCTTGTCGGCGGGCACGGTCACACTGGTGCCATCGGCTCCGGCCTGGGCCGGGATGTCCTTTGCCGTGAGCTTCGCGATGAGAGCCTGTGCATCTGATGGTTCCATTCCGGTGGCCAGGGGAACGTAGTCGGGCTTGGCGGTGAAATGGACGAAAGCCAGTAGCGTGGCCAGCGTCACTATGGCTCCTCCGATCAGCCACATGCGCTGGCTGCCATTGAGCCCTCCCACGAGCGTGGTGAGTTGCTTACGAGTCGAAGTTGCGATATCCGTCTTTTGTGCGGCGGCAGCCATTGTTTTCTCTTATGCTCAGAACTGCATTTTGGAAATTTCCTGGTACGCGTTCACAATCTTGTTACGCACCTGCATCATCAATTGAAAGGCCACGTCGGCTTTTTCAACGGCGATCATGACGTTGTGAATGTCCTGGCGGTCGCCCTGCAGCAGCTCGGAAATCTGGTGCTGGGAATCCTGATGAAGGGTGTCCACCTGCTCAATGGCGTTTTGCAGTATGTCGCCAAAACCCGCGCCGCCCGCGCCGGGGGCGGAGGATGGTCCGCTGATGCCCGTTTGCAAGCCGGGATTTACCGGCAGTCCGGGAATGCTGAAGTTGCTCATGGTTGACTCCTTAACTTACTCAGCGCAGCAGGCTGAGTGCTTCCTGAATCATCTGCTTGGAGGCGCTCACAGCGGTGGCGTTAAGCTGATAGGCGCGCATGGCGCCCATCAGATCCACCATCTCCTGAATCGGATTGATCGCCGGGTACGCCACGTAGCCTTCCTTGTTGGCATCGGGATGGCCGGGTTCATAGCGCAAAACCGGTGGCGCCGGGTCGTCCACCACATTCGCCAGCCGGACCGAGGGCGAGTTGCCGTGATATGCCGCCAGCGTCATCCCAAAGGATGATCCTGAATTTGTGAACACTACATTCTTGCGGCGGTAGGGACCACCCTCGGTGGTGTGTGTGGTTTCGGCGTTTGCCATATTGGAGGCCACCACCTCGGCTCGCTGCCGCTCGGCTCCCAGCGCCGATCCGCTGATTTCAAGCATTGAAAAGATGCTCATCCCTTGCTCCCTTCGTTGATTGCCGTGTAGAGACGCGAAAATTCATTTCGCACAAGCTGTACACCCAGCCGGAACTGCATTTGCATCTCTGCCATCAGCATGCTTTCCCGGTCGATGTTCACGTTGTTGCCATCCGGACGTTGCAGCAAACCCGGCGGCGAAAATGTCATCGCGCTTGTGCTGGTTTCGTTATTGGAGACTGCACGCTGAAGTTCCGCTTTGAAATTCAGGTCGCGGGTCTGATACCCCGGGGTATCGATATTGGCCATGTTGGTCACCACCAGCGACTGACGCTGAGTCGTCAGATCGAGATAGCGCTCCAGCATGTTCAGCGCCGGTGTAGATAGATCATTCATGAGTACCTCCGTGGCGGCAGATTGTATTCGCGAATCTTGTTGCGGATAGTCCGCAGACTGACCCCCATCATCTCCGCGGCACGAGTCCGGTTTCCGCCGGTTACATCCAGAGTTTTTTCGAGCAGGCTGCGCTCAACCGCCCGCATGGAAACTCCCGCCTCCAGGGAGCTGGCCGGAAGCCGCAGAGCTGAAGACAGCGTGGCCGGGAAGGATGATGTAGGCCGGAAGGCACGGGCAGCTTCCATCTCTGCCTCAACGCACTCCGCTCCAAGTTGCCCTCCGTCATTCAGGGACACAATCCGCCGCATGAAATTGGCTAACTCCCGGACGTTGCCCCTCCATTGCCGTGCTTCCAGCAGTTCAAGCAGGCTGTCTTTAAGGACAGGCGTGGGAGCTCCCAATTCGCCGGCGTAGAGCTCTGCGAAGTATCTTGCGAGTAGCGGTATATCTCCCCGCCGCTCTCGAAGGGCGGGCAAATTTAATGGAATGACATTCAGACGGTAGAACAAGTCTGCGCGGAACGATCCGTCCTCAACCTTGCTATAGAGCGAAACATTGGTAGTGGCGATGACCCGGATATCCACCTTGACCGAGCGTGTGTCGCCAAGCCTTTCCACCTCGCGCTCCTGAAGAACGCGCAGGAGCTTGGGCTGAAGGTTCAGGGGCATTTCACCGATTTCGTCCAGAAGCAGTGTGCCGCCTTTGGCGAGTTCGAATTTGCCGGCTTTATTTCCGATGGCCCCGGTGAATGCTCCTCGTACATGCCCAAACAGTTCACTTTCCAGAAGATGTTCCGGGACGGCAGCGCAATTCAGAGCAATAAACGGTTGATGGCGGCGGGTGCTGTTCTCGTGAACATAGCGCGCGAGCAATTCTTTTCCGGTTCCGCTCTCGGCTTCGATCAGCACGTCCGCGTTGGTGCGTGCCACGTGCCGCGCTCGGTCCAGGGCGCGCAATAGCGCGGGGGAATTGCCGATCACCCGCCGCTCGGAGGAGACGGCTTGTGAAGCGATATTGTGAGCCTTTTCCATTACACGTTCGACCGCCGACTGAAGCTCTTCGAACGAGACCGGCTTTGTCAGGTAGTCGCAGGCGCCATTGCGCATGGCCTGAACGGCCTCCGGGACATTTCCAAAGGCGGTCAGCAGAATCACCGCGGTGCCGGGATTTGCATTTCTTACGGAATGCATCAGGTTAAGCCCGTCACCATCTGGCATGCGGACATCGGTCACCACCAGCGGATGGCGGCCCGATCCGAATTTGCGCATGGCTTCCGTGGCTCCCGACGCGGTTTCCACGTGCCAGCCTACGCGCTGGAAGCTGGCCTGAAGCGCCGTACGCATGGCGGGCTCGTCGTCCACCACAAGCACCGAATTCTCTGCGATCTCTCTCATGCGAGGGGAAACTCCATCCGAACGGTGGTGCCCACTCCCAACTGGCTGGTGATTGCAAGAAAACCACGGTGTTGCTCGACGATACGCTGGCATACCGTGAGTCCCAGGCCAGGGGTTTGGCCCGAAGCACTGAATCCTGCCTCAAAAATGCGCGTCAAAGGTTCTGGCGCGATACCGCGTCCGGTATCGCTGAGCTCAATCACTGCCAGATGCCGTTCCTGGTCGAGGTTTGCTGCCAGCGTTATCTTGCCTCCCGTCTGGGTATAGCGAAGGGCATTGCATACCAGATTGAGAATGAGCTGTTGGATCGAGTTTCGATCGGCTTCGATTTCAGCGTTTCCCAGCTCTTCGATCATCTGCAGGGCAACATCCGCCTGCATGGCCTGAGGCTGTACAAACTCGAAGGAGCTCCTGAGCACCGGGCCCAATGCAACCGGCATCAGGTCGGGCATCCCAAAGGTGTAAAAGCGCAGAACGTTGTTGACGGTCGCGGAGAGCGACCTCACTCCAGCCTGCAAATGCCGAACCCACTGTCTTGATTCTTCGTTGAGATTCGGATCGCCATTCACCAGGCCACTCAGGAGCTCCAGGGTGCCGAGTGGATTGCGAATCTCATGGGCCAGCACGGTCGCCATCTCGGCAAGGGCCAGCATTCGCCGGGAATCTTCCCGCTCGATTTCCGCAATTTTTGCGGACGTGATTTCACGAAGAATTACCACCAGATACCGGGATACCGCTGGCTGTTTCTGGCTCGGAACCTCAAACACATGCTCCCGACAGCGGATAGCCAGCCAGCGTTTTTCGTTGCCGATCTCGATGCAGCGCTCCTGCTCGCCTTCAATTGCCGGATCTTTGAGTTCTACGGCCGAGCGGATTCTTGCCGGAAGGCGTCCCCACTCGGCGCTGCGTGGATCAATCTCGAGCAGCCGGCATGCCTCCGGGTTGGTCAATATAATGCGATCGCTCGCGACATCCAGAACCACGACGCCACAGGGTAGAGCATCAAGGATTTGCCCCAGCAGCACTCGTACCCGTTCACTCTCGTGGATGCTGTAAGCCAGCTGCCGGTTCCGTTCTCCCAGTTGTTCACGAAGCTGAACCACTTCGGTATGCAAGTGGCGATGGGAGTCTTCCAGCCTGCTCGCCGCTGCCATGAATGCAGTGAAGGCATCCGCCAGGGGAGAATTAGGTTCGGGACGATAAAGTCTGTCGAGCACTGGATTCATTGGACCTCAATGAGAACTAGGCAACATCTGCCCATGTACATGCAAGAGAGGTGCCAAAGTCTTTGCCGCTGGAGTTTGATTCTAGATTCGGACGGAATGTGCCTGTGCCCGGAAGGGAGACATCCGCCAACGAGTGGCAATGAGAGATTAGAAGAGGAAATTGAACTCCCAGTCTTGAGGAAACGGCAGATTCGCTTTAATTCACAAACAAATCGTCCCGGAGTGCAGCCTGGCGGCCAAATCGCCAACGCAAGCCCTTTCTGCCTTCGAAGACGGTAAAAATACGATTCCGTACCTCGTTCCCGACTGGTGCTGCACCCTTCCGATGATGGGCAACTGGACGGAAATCCCCGGAACGCTGACGATCATGCGGATTTCACTATTTAACTCCAGGGGGGCTGCCAGTTCCATTGCCAGGCCCTTTTCGCTGAAGTCCATGCAGCGGGCCTGAAGAAGGACGTTTTCGGGCCCTGCAACCTGGAGCCATATGTGAAAATCCGTTTCGAGCCTCGGTGCGCGATAGTTGAATGCCCGAATTTCTGGTTTACTCAGGTTGCTCATCTCATTCCTTAATCTGAAAGTTAGCAGTGCTCTAATTTGCGTCCGGCTATGTCATGGATCAGTGCACGCATAGGGCACTCGCAACTCATCATTTTCTAATTTGCAGCCCGTCAATGTAACGCGCGTTGCTTTATCGGCAATGCGTGGACATCTGTTTAGGGGTATTTTGCTGATCCCATACCCGGAGAGACTCCTCCAGTTGTTTGGCAATCGTCTTGCTAGCTGGTAGGCAGATGTTGCCGGGTGAAGGACCGCGAAAAGGTTTCCAATCGTTGGCACCCGGGAAGGGAAGTTGATGCTGAGCGGAGAAGATATCGAAGAGCTGGTTCGCGCGGCCCGAAAGGGAGAAGACGTGCG
>DASZRZ010000307.1:0-3366 GCA_035548935.1 Terriglobales bacterium | reverse complement strand
CGCCACCTACGAGTACGGCGCCTTCGGTGAAACGCTCATTGCCGACGGTCCTGCCGCCGCGGCAAATCCCTTCCGCTTCTCGACCAAGTTCACGGATGATGAAACCGGACTGCTCTATTACGGCCTAAGATATTACAGTCCTGGCGTGGGACGTTGGCTATCGCGGGACCCGATAGAAGAACGCGGCGGCGCGAATCTTTATGCGGCAATGCGGAACGATGCCGTTTCTCATCGCGACTATCTTGGCATGGCCCTCGACCCCAGCACCGTTGATACTACTTCGTTAACTCTAGCTGTTCAGACAAAACCGCCTGAGAACACGATACTGATGGATCAAGGCGAAGCCGGAATAACATGGCCGTTTGATATCGTCGCAGTGAATGGCTCCTGCGTTTCCGTTAAAGGACAACTGCAACTAAATCCGACTTATCGGCCAGGATTTACGGCAGATCCCTACAATGACGCGCCGGATGATTTCGGGCAGACAACGGCCCAGCATGAGCGTTATCATGACTTAATTGCGCAGAGTGCGTGGAATAGCTCCCTAGCGTCTGTCAACTATTGGGAAGGGTGTTACTGCACTGAAAACTGCGCGAAATTAGCCGCGAATGCAGCTCAAGCGCGCAACATCGCGAATTTCTGGAAACAATCGGTTCGCCAACAAGAATACGATCTTGGGGCATACGGAGAAACTCAGTTATCCCTTCGTGGTCTATTGGACAAGAATTTGGCAGACAGACGTGTTAAAGCCGAAAAGGCAGCGATTGAGGCGAGAAAAGCAATCGAGTTGTATATTTCCAGTAGCTGCGGCAAAGCTCAGAAACGATAGATGCGACATCTTATGAATCACAGGTTGATCATTGTGCTTACAGCCATCATCGCGTTCGCGATAGGTCTTTTCGCGGGCAAGCGTTCCTCAATCGCGGGGAAACCTCAGCTTGAGCTATATTTTAGCTACCCGAGTTCCCAAGGGATTGTTACGGCATATACGTTCTACACTACCGCGAGCGGGGAAAAAATTAAGCATGGATGGTTTCATGAAGTGAGTGCGGACATGAAAGTGAATGTCCACGTTCGCTATGAAAATGGGCTTATCAAAGAGGGCGGCGGGAGGATAGACTGAGAAGGAGAACAAAGAACTCACACGCGAACCCGTAACCGTAGAGAGCCAATGTGGATCGAACGCTCACTCACACCGGAAAATGAGCCTCGACGGGGCTCCCACGTATAGGCAGTGCAACCGATGAGGCAATCGAGCCGGTGGAGCAGAGTAGATGCAATCATAGTAGGGCCATGGGTGGGCGCAGGTATTGGGGTCAAAAGAAGTGCGGCTGGTGTTGTTATTCAGCGGTGCCATGCAAAGCACCGCACTCGTTAACCCGACCGCCGCCCTGTCTCACCGCCAACGCCTCGGCCGCTGCTATGAGCTCAGCGGCCTCGTCGCCCTCCACAATCCCCACGTCACCCTCGTCCACGGCTCGATCCAGGGCTTCAACTTCCCGCGGATCGCCCATGCCTGGGTGGAACTGCCCGACGGCTCCGTGTGGGAGCCGGTCACCAACAAGGTCTGGCACCGGCCCATCTTCGACGGCTTCTACCGCGCCCAGGTCACCGTCAAATACGACCACCAGGCGATGTGCCGGCTCTGCGCCCAGCACGAGCACTGGGGACCTTGGAATACTGTAGCCGCCTGATGCACTGCCGCTCGACGGCGTAATGCCAGACCGGCGTCTGCCTAGTCCGGTGGCTCTCTAGGCCGCCCGCTCCCGTCCACGCGCCTGACCGGTCGCCTCGAAGACCAGATCGAGCGTGGTTTGGAGCGATGAGTTTATCATCCGCATTTGCCGCCGAAGAGCTACCTGCTGCTTGCGCTCCTCCGAATCTTGGAACGTGTCAAAAGAGACCTGTCTCTGATTTTGCCAGTCAACGAGGAAGCGTATCCCCAGCCGTTGAATCAGCGCCCGGGCCCAGCGTCGCACGGTCCAGTCATGGTAGGCGTAGTCGTGATGCCGAATCCAGTCTTGGAGAGTCTGCAGATGAAACCACCGCATTTTCTGTAGTCCCTGAACGATGATGCTCTCGAGCGCGGCCGAAGGTTGTAGGGAGGGCCGGCCAGGCTTCAATCTCATGAGCAACCCTTCGACGCCGCGTTGCCGGTAAAGCCGACGATACTCGAAGACGGTCGAGCGCGCCACACGGAGGCGCATCGCGATTTGGGCGGCAGTGAGTTCACCGCGTAGCGTGAGAACCATCACGTCGATTCGCACCTTTGCCGACCGGTCACGATGGCGATGTCGTGCATCCAGTAAATCGGTGAGCTTTTGGTGGTTGTTGGTCCGAGTCATTTCAGCGGGAAGCCGAGGGTGGGGCGTTTGTATCAACCATTCACAAAAATTCCGGACTCCCGGTCGCTCCCGTTGATCGGAGACTGGGCTTAAAAACCCTACCCGTCAACTACTTGCGTATGACGCGACGGCGTTTTTTGACCAAAGTTGCGTGGGACTCCAACGCTCCACAGGCATGGATACCAGCCCTGTCCGCGACACCCCGTCACCGGTTGAAATGCCGGAACTCCAAGTCCAGCGCATCATCGACCGGTTGCGTGACGTTTACCGGAAGAACCTGGCCAAGTCAGCGGCTGCCCGGGCGGCGCTGGCTGAATATGGCTTCACTGACCAATCACTGATCGAGCGCTACATGGGTGGCTTCAGTGATGGCACACTGCCCAAGCTGCTCCCGGCCGACAAATCCCTGCGCGGCCAGCTGACCCAGCTCGGCGTGCTGGATGACCGCGCGCAAGAGAGGTTCGCCAACTGCGTTGTCTTCCCGGTCGACAGTGCTGACGGGCGCCGGGTAACGTTGTGGGCGTGTCCAAAAGAGGGACCGCCGCGATTTTTACTCACGCGGCCGGTGCCGCTGTGGAATGCTATCGCGGCAAAGCACTCGGCCCACCTCTATGTTTTCGACGGTCCCATCACCGCGCTGAGCGCTGCTGCCGCCGGTCTCAGTAATATCGCCGCTCTCGATCCCGACGCGGGCGAGCCCGATCACAAGGCGATCACAGGATGGGGTGTGCAAGGCATCAGCGTCATCGTGCCCGCCACCCCAGAAGGCTTGAAGAAGGGAAAGCAAATCCAGGCGCGATTGGAGCCGCTTAAGAGCACCTTGGTGTCCATCCCCGGCTGCGACAGCCTGAATGCCCTATTCCGCACCCAGGGTCCCAAGGGTGATCCCAACACGTCAGGTCAGGACTCGGGACAAAACGGAGCAACTCCAGTTACTTGGAACTATGACCAGCTGCCGGTGGACAACTCCGGGGCCGCCCAGTATCAATCCCTCAACGTGCAAGGCGTGAATACAGCCGCG
>DASZRZ010000306.1:0-4167 GCA_035548935.1 Terriglobales bacterium | reverse complement strand
CCTGGAGCCCTTCTGGTTTGAGGGCGCAGGCGGCGCGCGCGTTCAGGGATTCCTGCTCAAGCCGCCCGGCTTCGATCCCAGCCAGAAATATCCCGTCAAGTTTCTGATCCACGGAGGCCCCGAGGGCAACTGGGGCAATGCGTGGTCCTTCCGCTGGAACCCCAACCTGTTCGCCTCCGATGGATATGTCGTGGTGATGATCAACTTCCACGGCTCCACCGGATATGGACAGGAATTCACTCGCAGCATTCGCGCCGATTGGGGCGGAAAGCCCTACCTGGACCTTATGCGCGGACTGGATCACGTTCTCCGCCAGTACAGCTTCGTGGATGGCTCCCGCGTCTGCGCCCTTGGCGCCTCCTACGGCGGCTATATGGCCAACTGGATTCTTGGCCATACTGATCGCTTCAAGTGCATCGTCTCGCACGATGGCGCGTTTAATCTCGAATCGATGTATGGCAGTACCGAGGAGCTATGGTTTCCCGAGTGGGAGTTTATGGGTACTCCGTGGACGAACCGGGCCATGTACCGGCGCTGGTCTCCTCACCAGTTTGCCGCGGCCTTCAAAACGCCAACCTTGGTTATCCACGGGCAGCTCGATTACCGGCTGGATGTCTCGGAGGGATTTCAGCTCTTTACGGCGCTGCAGCGCCGTAAGATTCCGTCAAAGATGCTGTACTTTCCCGACGAAGGCCACTGGGTGCTGAAGCCCCAGAACAGCCGTCTCTGGTACAAGACGGTGAATCAGTGGGTGGATTCGTATCTGAAGAGTTCGCCAGCGAAGTAGAGCCTGCCTGCTTTTCTGGTGGGATTCGCGTAGCCGGATTTGCGGCAATTGAGAATATCGCGCATGGCGAACCTTCCGGGGCTAGGCACGCAGACACCCTGACTGCCAGCGCCCGATTCGCAAGCGTTAGCGTTACATTTGCGGCGCCGCTCTCATCGGTTGTTGCGCTACTTGCGCTCAGCTCGCCCTCGCCCGATTCCATCCGGAATGTGACTTCGCGCCCGGCCAGCCCATGGCCACCTTGCTGAACGCGGGCATTCAGCCCGGCAGTCGCGCCGCTCTCCGCCAGCAGCGAAGGGATTATGGGCATTGCGCTGATCTTGATGGGGAGACTTGCTGCAACCGCCTCGACCCCATCGCCAGCCACGGCAACCGGGCTGGAGGGAGCGATCTCCGGCACCGCCACCAGCAAACTCGCACCGGCGGACTGGCTGGTGGCCATGATCGAAGCGGAAGATTGCCTTGCTGTCACCCCATTCGAGGTGGAAGCCAGCAGGCTCAGGCTGCTGCCCGTTTGCGCAGGATTCCCCGCGGGATTTGTCAGCTCCCACGTATGCAGCGTGAAGCTCCGCGATGCCGGCCCCGTGGAGGCGTTTACCTCGATCTCAAGCCGTCCCAGCTCCGCGGCAAACAGTGGGGTAAGTGATGCTGCACCCTGCGAGTCGGAGAACACTACAACGTCGGAGTTCGACGCCACCGCCGCCCCCTGATAGCGCCCCCGCAGTACCTCCCCGTTCAGCTCACGAAGAGGCTGCGCCTGCGAATGGAATGCGCTGCTGCGGAACACTACCGCCGCTCCGGCTACAGGATTTCCCGGCCTCGAGCCATCCAGCACGCGTACCGTGAGCGGCGCGAATCTCTGCCCGGGAGTTGCATACTGGCCGTCTCCGGCAATTTTCTCCAGCACCAATCCGGCTGCATCCACGGGGAAGATAAAAAACACCACGCAGGGCGAGTTCGCTGGCAAAACGCAGGCGGCCACCCGTGTCTCCGAGGTGAGGTTGCTGACCGTCAATGCGGAACTCACATCTCCGTTTGCGTCCGTGGTTGCCGTGGCAACGTTCAGCGTGCCGGACCCCAAAATTCGCTGGAAGCTCACGTTGCTCCCCGCCACCGGCGAGCCGTTCTGTACCACCCGCGCCTTCAACCCAACCGTGCTGCTGCTGTTCTTTGCCATCCACAGCCGCGGGGGGACTACGGCAATCGCCAGCGCCGTTGATTGCGATCCGGTAACGCTTGTGCTGGCGCTGGCGCCATTGGCCAGCGTTGCCGTGATCGTTGCCGTGCCCGAGGCCTGAACTACCATCCTTACCGAGACCTCACCCGCATCGTTCGCAGCCAGCGTGCAACCGGTGGAATTGCACGGAAGCAGCAACACGCTGCTTCCGCTACTGCCGAAGCGCACGGAGGCTCCGGCAACCGGCTTTCCATCTGTGCCAGTCACCTTCATGGTGACGGGAATCGGCGCTTCACTTCCAACTGGAATCTGACCATTCGCCGCCGATACCAGTGCGATGCTGTCCTGGGCGGTGGCTCCGTAGCCGAGGGCCTCTAGCATTCTGGACTCCGCCCCGGTCGCGGGATCGGACACCGCAATCGAGGCCATGCCATCCGCGTGTGGCGGCGCCACAAACCGTACTCTGCCGGGCGAGAAAGATTGAATTGGAACCACTGTTCCATCCACCGTGATGGTCATCGCCGGAACGAAGCCGCTGCCTGTCAGTGTCACCACGGTTCCGCCCGCTGTGCTGGCGCGCACCGGTTCTATGTCGCCGGCATAAAAAAAACGTGCACGGTACCCGAAGTCAGGACGGCCATCGCCCCGGTAATCGGCAATGCCCAGTTTGAATTGGCGCGTGAGGGTGTACTTCACCACCAGTTGCGTGAGCCCCAATCCTGAACCGGGACTTGCGGAATCGAAGTAGGACGCCGAGGCCGCGGGCGGCGAACCCTCCACCGCGGTATCCGGCCATATCCCGATCACCGGCAGGGCCTTCGACGCCGTTGGTGCGCCGCTCTCGTCCACCGCCTGAACCTCCAGCGTCGCAATGCGGTCCGCCTGTGCGCGGAAGCCGTAATAGTGGACCGATCCGTAGCTCCGGATTGCGCCCTGCCAGACTCCACCGCCGGGAAGCGGCGTGGGTGCGGAGAACGGTTGCGCATCATCTCCGCCGCTGGAGTCGGGGCTGCCCTGCATCACGATGTCCTGTTCGATATCGGACCCGGCGGCAATCGTCACAAGGATGGGATCGGCGCTTCCCGGCATCCGCACCTGCTCCGAACGGTAAGGGCCAACGGATAGGCCGCCTTTATATTCCGGGCGCACCGCCTCCACGCGAAGTTCGTAGCGGACGGTTGTCTGACCTTGCGGAATCTCCAATCCGGCAAGGTCGTAGAACCCCTGGAGATCGGGATCGCCCGAGCCGAACTTGTCCCACCGCTCTCCGGCATCGTTGGTGAATCCCGTAACCGGGTTTCCGGCGTTGCCGCGAAACAGGAACCCCGAGACGCTGCTCACCGCCGCTGATCCCGAAGGCTGTCCGTTATCTTTCAACAGACGTGCAACCACGTTCACTCCCTGCATTCCGCCGCCGCCCGTGAATTGAACTCTTCCGCGCACGCGCCCGGTGGCGGACGAAAAGATCCTTTTTCCGGGAAAGCTTGCCGCGTTGCCGGAGGTGACTGGATAAAGACGCGAGATTGCGGAACGGTCGTCCATTCGTGGCTGGTCCGCTCCCGCAATGCATCCCGCGCTGCCACACAGGCTGCCGAGCGGATGCATCAGGGGAAAACCCTCCCTCTCCTCGGACGTGCCCGAACCATCAGCCACGCTGTCATTCAATTGCGCCCCGTCGAGCCCGAGGATTCCGCCCACCATCCTGACCAGCCGGTAACGGAATGCTTCCACGTCGCCCGGCGACTGCACGCAGCGCCCGTTCAAAATCAGCACGGCATGGACGATGGCTCCGTCCTCGTTAAAGCGGTCGATCCCTCCGCTTACGGAATTGGCGGCGCACAGTCCGGGTACCGAAGCACCCGCTCCCAGAAAGGCCTCCGTCACCGCTCCGTCGATGTCATAAACCACCGCCAGCGGCCTGGAGGAATTTGCCTGCGCATCCGGCGGCAGCAAAACGGTCTCCCCGCTTTGCGTGACATTGGCTCCGCTCACATCTTCATCCAGCGAACCGGCGCGTACGCCAAGCAGGGCGGCGGTATTGATCGACGTCCAGCGATCGAAGGCCGCAGCCACCAGCGCATTGGCATCGGATTGCCGCAGAATGGGGCTGAGGTCTCCCTGATCCGTGAAGTAGCTCACCTGCCCATTTGCCCACCGGATGGGAGTGCCATTCGTTCCGGGGCGAAAAAATGTGTTGCCCGTT
>DASZRZ010000305.1:0-2934 GCA_035548935.1 Terriglobales bacterium | reverse complement strand
GGCATGTTGCAGGGCAGCTTTATCCGCCGTAATGCATTGCTCGAGTTGGAGTGCTTCACCATCAAGCTGCTGAGCGATGACGATCTTCTCGCCGGATTCCAGATCGCCTGCCGGTACAGGGTCGCCGCCATCGCCGCGCCGGTGGGAAAGTATTACCGCACCTCCGATCTCGCCTCCAGTTCCGTGGTGGTCAACGGAAACCTGAAGCCGGACTACCATCGCTCCCGCATGCTGGCGTTTGCCGGCGTCATCCAGACCGGGCGCAGGCATCCCTGGAACCTTCGCTACGCAAGCGAGGTGCGCGGCCTGTACCAGATGCTGTACCGGCTAGGTTCGGAGACGCCCCGCAGTCTGGCCATGGAGCAATTCCGCTACGGTGGACTCTCGGTCAAGGGGCTGGCATTCCTTTGCGCGGCCATGGCAGGTCCGGCGGGAATGCGGCTTTGGGACACCATGGGAAGCCTCTGGCGCAAGCAACAGGCAACCGGAGAAAGCGCCACCGGGAGTAAGACCGGGCATCGCGCGTACTTCGAATCGATCGCGAGCAAAAATTAAGTTGATACTTCACAAACAGTGATGGCAACCTCTGAAATTTCGCCCGCCTTGAACCTTTCTTCCCGCACGTTTTCCTTCAGGGCTTTTTGTAGCCTGCTCGGACTTCTCATTGGGCTTGGCGTTCTTTTATTTCTCCTGGCGGTTAAGCTGCACCTGCCCGTCACGGGAGAAAACATGTATCCCGAGTCGGCTGGGGTTTTGACAGCCCAACGTTGGGCCCAGGGCTTTCCTCTTTATGGGGACTACCGTCAGCCACCTTATCTGGTCACGTCCTTTCCACCCCTCTGGTATGCCACCATGGCTCTGGCAGCGAAAGCCGGCATGTCCAATCTGGACACATTGACCTTGTTTGGCCGCGCTCTCAGTCTGTGTTCATTGCTGGGTATCGTTTTACTTGCCTATTCATGGCAGAGGAAAATCGGCATCGACCGCCAAATCGCGGTCCTGGGGCCGGGACTTTACCTGGCATTTCCTGTACTCATCCCCTGGGCAATTACTGCGCGTCCGGATTTTCCGGCGCTCTTCTTCAGCTTTTTAGCAATTTATTGTGCCGGAACGCGCCGTGGCACTCTGGCAGCGCCCCTGGCAGGATTGGCATCTGCCGCCGCATTCCTGATGCGGCACAATTCCGTGGGGGCTCCCACGGCGATTGTCTTGTGGATGCTCTGGTCCAAAAGATGGAAATCGGCCGCAGTTGTTTGCGCTACGTGGGGACTGGTGGTTGGCCTCGCGCTCGTGCCGTTTCAGCTCTCCTCTCCGGGAATGCTGGCGTTGAATCTTTCGGGCGCAAAATTCGGAAAATTCGCCTTCACCTATGCGCATGACATTCTCGGACGCATAATCGAGTCTGACGGCAATGGCTTCACGCTCCTGCTTCTGGTTTTCGGTGTCCTGGGACTGCTGAGTACTCGCGAAAAGCCTGGGCATGCTCCGGAACATCAGCCACGCCTGCTGGGGCTCTATCTGGCGTTGTCCTTCGGCTTCGCGGTCTTTGGCTCCGCGGCCGCTGGTGCGGCAGTGAATCATTTCCTCGAGCCCGCCCTGGCGCTGGCCGTGCTTTCCCCCTCCGGAATCGAGAGCCTGAAGAGGTCATGGAAAAATGCTCCACAATTCTCTTATTTCACCGCGCTGATTACTCTCGTGCTTCTTGTACCGTCGCTTGACGCCCAGCGCTCACTGATCGGCCACAGCCCTCGTGAAGACTTCCGGGGTGTTGTGCCCCTATTGCAGGGCAGGCATGTGTTCACCGATATTCCCTACCTCGCGGCCAGAAGTTCGAGTCCCCAACTGGTGGACCTCATTTCTCTCACAAATTCAGAAAGAAGGAATCAGTGGTCGCCTTCGCCGGTTATCGGAGAGCTACAAAGCAAACATTTTGAACTGGTTATTCTCGATGAACCGGCAAGCGTCCCATTCGACCCCGAGGCGATGTATCCCCGCTATTCGCGGATGGACCTTGCCGTTCGAACTGCCATAAGGAAAAACTACGGTTTGTGCTTTGAAGTGAGTACAGCCTTCGTTTATTCCCCGTTGTCGGAAACCACTGGAGCTCCAATGGGATGCCCGTCTTCGGGTTCCAGCACGATTACAGAACAGACAAACTAATCTCAACATCAATCAATCTGTTTTCAATGGCTTACAACCTCACCATTCGAAGGTGAAATATTTTTCACTTCGCACCAGAAGAAGGTAACCACCGCTTTGCACTAGGGTACTTTTACCCATTCGCCGTAGTCTAGTAAGCTTCAATTTCAGTCAAATTAGTCTTGGTCATCCTGGTCTTTGTTCAAAAATATTTAACGGATCTGCAGGAAAGAAACGGCGCACCAAATATGCAAGCAATCGATATGAACCGTCATAATTCTCATCGCTTTACCTCTTCCTTTTTGCATGCAGATTTCATCCGTCAGCTTGCAGTGCGCTTCCGCGGCCACGCACGCTACCTGCTGCTTTGCGCCGGCATATTAACGTTACTTGCTCAGGGTTCCGCATTTGCCCAGACACGCGAGCTGACAGTCGCCGTATTGGTGAACTCCCAAAACACCACCGGCTATAACACCAGCACTGCGACACCGGGAGAGTTTCAACGATACGCCGAACGCTATCTGGAACACCTCCAGATTCCTTATGACATTTTCGACGTCTCGACGTCGTCGCCACCCCTGAACCTTGGCTCGCGGCAATTGATCATCTCGGGACACTCCGGCCTGGCTCTTCCGGCTGACTGGCGGATTGCCATTGTGAACGCGGTCAACGGCGGAACCGGCTTTGTGAATCTGGATTCGTCTTCCGGTATCGGAAGCGAATCTCACATGACGGCCATATTCGGCTCCAATGGTTCAACGGTAGGATCACCGGCCACTCAGATCACCATCCCGG
>DASZRZ010000304.1:0-22445 GCA_035548935.1 Terriglobales bacterium | reverse complement strand
TCCACCTCGTGGCTCTCGGGCAAAAATGCATCGACTTGGAAGTTTTCCGGGGGGGCCACACCGTCCACCAGCAGAACCCGCACCGCTTTGTGGCGAATCCAGCGGATCACTTCCTTGATCTTACGAAGCTCGTAGCCCTGTCCAATGATCGCTACGCGAAACCGCCCGGACATCGCATCCGCCTGCGCCTGCGCCAGGTCCTGATACGAAACCACGTGGTAACCCTGTGCCTCAAGATAAGCACTTCGCATCGCCAGCACCTCCGGCAGTGGAGATACCGAAAGCACACAATTGGATTGTTGATCGAACATGAATCCTCCGCAAGAAATCGTGTGCGAAGGCCGCACTCGGGGGGGCTAAGCCGAATGTAACCTGCGTAGCTTGGGCCGCGCCCTGTCCCCCGGGTACCGTGGTAATGCCTGGGTTTTCGCTTTTGACAATGTTTCCTGTTTCCGGACCCGCGGCGGGACGCGGAGTGGGAAGCTGCTGCCGGTTACAGACCACCGGTTACAGACCAAAAGAAAAGGCCGGCGATCTGCTCGCCGGCCAGGATTGCTGTTGAGAGCTGAGATCGTGAGTTAATCGCCCATTACGGGTTCGACAACCTCCGGCTTGCTGCCGGCATTCGATCCATTTCCATTCGCCTTCAGAGTCGCCGCCACAGCCGACAACGGCACGAAGCCTTCGGGCTGCTTCTCTTTCAGGACCACCTCGCGGTAGAGCTTGGCCATGCGCTCGTTGTGAGCCGCATCCTGGGCCATCTTGGAATCACGCGCCCGCGTCTTTTCTTCACGGGAATTCTTGGCGATACCCAGCCGGTCGAGGTCTTTCTGCTCCTCTTCCGTCACCAGTTCGCTCTTGAGAACCAGCTTCTTGAGCTCGGTGTCGCCCAGGCTCACCCGCTTGCCGCCGGCGAAGATTTCATGCCGTCCATGCTCTTCATACCACTTGGTAAGCGTGGCCGTCATGTGCATCTTCTCAATAATGTTGCGCCAGCCCACGCCGGTGTTGTAGGCACAGAAGCTGATCTCGCCTTCCTGCGTGGCATAAGGAATAATGCACTGCTCGGTGCGCCGGAAGTCGTAGTTATACAGATCCTGGAACCACATTCCCGCAATGAACAGCACATTCCAGCGGTCGGTGCGGCGCTTTTCCACGTCCGCAATGGTTCGATCAGCGCTGACCTTTCCATAGCCGCCCGTCTGCGCCTTTTTAGTGACGCCGAAGGTTTTGTCGAACTTCACCAGCATGTCTTTCAGCGTGAAGTGCGTCGGGGTCTGGAAGGGATCGTAGTTCCGCATTACCGACAACGCCATTCCCAGCGACGACCATCCCTTGCTCTTGGCCGCATCCGTGATCTTGGCGATGTCCTTTGCCCAGCGGTCTGCATTCAGGAACGCCGTCATGGGAACCGCTTCTTTGGTTTCCTTGTCGATCATCACGCCCATGCCGACGCCGCAATTGGGATGGCATCCGCAGGAGAGTTGTCCCCAGTCCGCGGTGGGACCGTGAACGTGATCGGAGAATGCCGAAAAGGTGCTCATGAACGACAGCGGGAACCAGTCGCGAGCCGGCTCGCCAATTCCAACCTGGTCCTTAACGTCGTGGGCCAGATGCGACAGCGTGTACCGCTGCGCCATGCGCCGCTCATCGCTTACCGCTTCGTCGCGTCCGGTGAATGAAACCGGCTGGAACGAGCAGAAGGAGATCATCCGTGGATTGTCGAGGGCGAACTTGATGATGCGCCCCACCTGCTCATTGTTGATGCCGTTCACGATCGTGGTGACCGGAACAATATCGACGCCCGAGCCGTGCAGGTTCTCAATTGCCTTCAACTTCACATCGAACAGGTTGCCGACCTTGCGGTGCGCGTTCGCGGCGTTTCCGATGCCGTCGAACTGCAAGTAAACGTAGCGCAATCCCGCCTCGGCTGCCTGTACGCAGAACTCCTTGCTCTTGGCGAACTCAATTCCGTTGGTGGCCGCCTGTACGCTGGTGTAACCCACCTTGCGGGCATAGCGCACCGCATCGAGGAAGTACGGCGACAGGGTTGGCTCTCCGCCGGAGAACTGGACCGACATCTGCCGCCGCGGCTTGATGGAAACCGCGTTGTCGAGCAGCGTCTTAATCTCTTCCCACGTGAGTTCGTGGACAAAGCCCACCTGGTTCGCGTCCATGAAGCAGGGATCGCACATCATGTTGCAGCGGTTGGTAAGGTCAACCGTCAGCACCGCGCCCCGGCCCCATTTCACCGTGCTGCTGCCGTGGTGGTGAAGGTGCTCGTCATTGTGCGAGCGGATGTCGCGGCCCGGGAATACCTCTTCCACGTGCTTCAGGAAGTCGATATCCATCGCCATCACATCTTCAAAGTGTCCGTGCTTCGGGCAGTCCTTGACCATCAGGACCTTGCCGTCCCGCTCGATGATCTGGGCCTTAATCTCGCCCACCTTCTCGTTCAGCAGAATTTCGTGGGGAAGCTTTCCGTCGAGGATCTGCTGGCGGATTTCCGGAATACACCGGGGGCACAGCGAATCCGTGGCGCGCGGCCAGCCCAGGGGCGGCTTGGAGCGCTGATGGGACTTCAGCAGCGGCTTTTCCGACCATTTAGTCGGAATGAATGTCGGCTTCTGGTTGAAGCGGTTGGCAAACTCGTACACAACCCAAGCGGCACTCGCGGCTACAGTAAGGCCTTTTTCCACGTATTTAATCGGCTTATGCATAGTTCCTTTCAACCTCTGCGATAGCAACGGCCACAAATCCCAACCCAACTCTTACTTTTCAGCTTCCTATGAAATCTATCATTCCGGCCTGCTCGTACTGCAAACCACCACTGTTAACCCGGAACTTACACTTTCAACTCGTACGGGCGGAAGCATCCCCTGGAAACCTCCAGGGTGGATTTCACCCGCCTCCATGGTAAGGAACGCTTCTAAATACCTCCCATCAGGAACCATGAAGCGGAGGGTTTTAGCGGCTCAGCGGCTTGCATGTGCATTAAACGGAAGATGGAGTGTACGGTCTAAACCTTTGAAAAGCAAGGGGGATTGTTGTAATTGGAGGTTCGGGCCCAGCCGGATCGCCCTTTCGGCAGCCTTATTTGGGATCGGATTTTCCGCCGTTTTTTTCATTCCCGTTGGCGGAAGGAACGGCTTCGGCGGCCCCGGAAGCCCGGTTTTTCTCTGTTTCAGCTGACTCATCTTCCCCTGGAGCTTCCGCGGTTTTCTCCGTCTGAGGCTCCTTCTCGGATACCGGCACGCCCATGAGTTGGGCTGGCATCTTTGCCTCAATCTGCCGGAGTGGCTTGGGGGCATGGCTTCGGAACAGCCGTATTATGTCGGGCCAGAACTCTTCCAGCACCGTGCTGCCCGCATCCGAACCGTAGGCCCCCACAATACGAAGCAGCGCAGTTTCCAGATTGCGCTTGTCCGGAGGTGCGTAAGCACTGGAAAGCGCCTTGCTCGCTCCCACGCTCAGCAGGTACGAGGTATTGAGCACCGCATTTCCATTGTCGCTCCGGCCAACCACCACCCGGGTGGCGGCATACCATCCCCGGGCAAAGAGGTTTCCCTTCCTCATCGGGATATAGCGCGGGTCCTGGTTCAGGATCATCGGGAAGAAATATTGACTAAAAAACGCACGCGCTTCGGTGTCTGTCATGCTCACGGCGAATCGCTTCATCCATCCGTTGACGCCTCCTCCATAGGAGGAAGGGTCTCCATTGATCTGCAGCCATGTGGAATTGATCCCCGCCGAAACAAAGGTATAGGGCGAAACGGTATGCGAGAGAAAGCGCTGGAACTTCTGCTGGTTGGAAAGCGGCTCAAACACGCTCTCCACCGTAAGCTCCTGGGCCTCCTGCTTTTCTTCCGGGGAAATCCCTTGTGCGGCCACCTTGCGGCTCTTCGACGGCGCATCCGGCAGCTCAGTAGTGCTCGAATAGGAACCCCTGGGTTTCTCCGGAACAGGAGCCGGAGGCTTCGTCTGGGCCGCGGCAGAAACGCAAATCATGAAAATCAACCCTGTCCTGACACTCCAGTACATCATTGAGCCCTCATCGGCTGGCTTTCCTCTGGACTTATTCGTATCGAGCTACTTCGTTTCGATCGAGCGATTCGTCTAGATAAGAGGCTCTGGATACTGAAAAGGCTGTATTGCTTGTTGCCTTAGCCCGCCAGTTGCTGGCAAGGTGCACGCGCATTGACCCCATTCCATCCCCGGGCGGATAATCGTTCTGCTCTGGAATCGCCGCATCAGGCGCGTGAAAAACTGTGACCCCCGAAGACAACGACCGGACACCCGGGCGATCTCCCTTGGAATAAACTGTCGCGCGGCCCGCCCGGCAACCCGGCGGCTATCCGCGGCGTCCACGCTAAAGCTGCTCCCGGTCATCGCCACCATGATGCTGGCATTGGCGTGTGGACCCAATCGTCCCGCTTCCCGCCGTCTTCCCCCTCCGCCGTCTCTTCCCGCTCCAACGGAAACAGATTCTCAGGCCTCTCTTACCCTTCCTCCGGAAGCCCAGCCTCAAATTGAGTCCCGCTGCTGCGTGCAAGAGCCTTATTTAGAGACTGGCCTGGCAAGCTGGTATGGCGCTCCCTACCAGAAACGCAAAGCGGCGAATGGCGAAATCTACGATATGAACGCCATGACCGCGGCCCACCGCACCCTGCCCCTGAACTCAATGGTCCGCGTGACCAATCCGGCCACCGGAAGCTCGGCGGTGGTGCGCATCACCGATCGCGGACCCTTTGTTCAGGGCCGCATCATTGACCTTTCGCTTGCAGCCGCCAGGAAGGTCGATGTCTGGCGAAAAGGAACCTCCCCCGTAAAGCTCGAACTCGTCTCCGCTCCCAGCCCGGTGGTGAGCGGTGGCCGCTGGTGCGTTCAGATCGGCGGCTTCGACCATGAAAAAGACGCCCGCCAGCTACAGGACAAGATTTCCCGCCGCTATCACACGGCTCGGGTCCTGGCCTTCCCCAGCCCCGTCGGTCCCTGGTGGGTGCGGGTTCGCGTGCTGGAAGACGATAAAGTCCGCGCACAGGAAGTGGCCGAGCAGGCCCCCGCCGCTCAGGAGAATATTTTCCTGGTGCGTTTGGACTGATCTCCCTCGCAATCCCGTAAAATTGCCGGACTCAACCAGCACGGCGCCGGGCGGCGATTGCCCCGGCTCAACGCCGGTCAGTACAGGAGCCCCTTTGTGTCCAATCCGATCCTGATAGCCAAAAGCAAGCGCGAGCTCTCGCTTCTGCCGGAGATGAGTAACCGCCACGGCCTGATCGCTGGCGCCACGGGAACCGGCAAGACCGTCACCCTTCAGGTAATGGCCGAGGGTTTCAGCCGTATAGGCGTTCCCGTCTTCATGGCCGATGTCAAAGGAGACCTCGCCGGCATCAGCCAGCCGGGCGGCGGCAATCCCAAGGTGGTGGAGCGCGCCCGCCAGCTTGGGCTCGACCTCAAGCCGGATGCCATGCCCGCCGTTTTCTGGGATGTCTTCGCCGAACAAGGGCACCCCATCCGCGCAACGATCTCCGAGATGGGGCCGCTGCTGCTCTCGCGGATGCTCAACCTGAACGACACTCAGGAGGGCGTGCTTGCCACGGTGTTCAAAATCGCCGACGACAATGGCCTGCTGCTCCTCGACCTCAAGGACCTTCGCGCCATACTTCAGCACTCCGCCGATAATGCCAGCCAATACCAGACGGAATACGGCAGAATCTCCGCGGCCAGCGTGGGCACGATTCAACGCGGACTGCTGCAGCTGGAGCAACAGGGTGGCGACCGCCTCTTCGGTGAGCCAGCCCTCAACCTCGACGATCTGCTGCAAACCGATACCCGGGGCCGCGGAATCGTAAATATCATGGCCGCGGACCGGCTGCTGCAATCGCCCAAGATGTATGCCACCTTCCTTCTATGGCTGCTCTCCGAACTCTTCGAAAGGCTGCCGGAGGTGGGCGACCCGGAAAAACCAAAGCTGGTTTTCTTTTTCGACGAAGCTCATCTGCTGTTTGAAGACGCGCCCAAGGCGCTGGAAGACAAAATCGAACAGGTGGTCCGGCTCATTCGTTCCAAGGGCGTGGGCGTATTCCTGGTAACGCAGAATCCGCTCGATATACCCGATGGCGTTCTGGGGCAGCTGGGCAACCGGGTGCAGCACGCCCTGCGAGCCTTCACCCCGCGCGATCAGAAGGCCGTCCATGCCGCTGCACAAACCTTCCGCCAGAGCCCGGGATTGAACGTGGAAGACGCCATCACCCAGCTCGGCGTTGGCGAGGCCCTGGTTTCCTTTCTCGATGCCAAGGGGATGCCGGAGCCGGTCGAGCGCGCCCTTGTACTTCCTCCCGCCAGCCGCCTGGGGCCGGTAACATCCGACGAGCGTAAGAAGCAAATCACCGGCTCGGTCCTTTACGGAACTTACGAAAAAACTGTTGATCGCGAGTCTGCCTACGAGATGCTCAAGGCCAGGGCGGCCCAACCTGCGCCAGCCAGCAATGCAGGCAGCCGGAGAGATTCTCTGCCCGAACCATTGCCTTCCTCAGGCGGGCCACCGGTCCGCCGCGGAGGCCGCGAGCCCGACACCATGCTGGAAGTAATGGCCAAGAGCGCCTTGCGTGCGGCCGGCAGCCAGCTTGGGCGCCAGATTCTGCGGGGTGTGCTGGGGTCGATGTTTACCGCTCCGCGTCGTTAGCCGGAAAGCCAAATGAATTTTCTGCGCGCCTTCGCATGGCTTGCCTGCTCCATCTACGCAACCATCCCCTGCTTCTGGCTGCTCATTCATCCCTTTGCCGAGACGTGGCGCCAGCGGCGCGGCTCACGCTACCGCATCCTTCTACCCGCTTGGGTTGGAATGTGGATGATTGCCGCCGCACTTACCAGGCCCTGGCGCGAGTCCTTGATCCAAGAGACCCTGATCCATAGCTCACTCCTCGGATTGCTCGCCGGTCTTCCGCTGATCGCCGCTGGAATCTTTCTGTATTCCGCCTCGCGGCAGGACTTTTCAGCAGCGCAGCTCGGAGGCCGCCCTGAAATTGAAGCCCGGCCGGGCGAGCAACGCCTCATCACTTCGGGAATCCGCCAGCGCGTCCGCCATCCCATTTACCTCGGCCACCTGCTGGAAATGCTGGGCTGGACCTTTGCCAGCGGTACGTGGGCAACCGTTATCCTCACGGCATTCGCCGTGGTGACAGGAGCATGGATGATCCGCATGGAAGAGGCCGAACTCGAACGCCGCTTTGGAGACAGCTACCGCCGCTACTGCCAGCGGGTTCCGGCAATCTTCCCCGCCGTTTTCTGAAGCTGGCCACGGCAATCGATCAATCGGTTACCATGGCCGGGTAAGGCCGCCCTCACCATGCGCTTTGAGCTTTTTGTTGCCTCACGATATCTGCGGGCAAAACGCCGTCAGGCCGTCATTGGCGTGATCACGGGAATCTCCATCGCGGGAGTCACCGCGGGCGTGGCATCGCTGGTGATCGCCCTGGCAATCAATAACGGCTTTCGCCAGGACCTTCAGGGACGCCTGTTAGGCGCAACCTCGCACGTCAATCTTCTGCGCGTGGAAAGCGATGGCATCCGGAACTGGCGGCCCCTTCTCGACCAGCTGCAAAAGCAGCCGCATGTCATAGCCGGAGCGCCCGCCATTTACGAGCAGGTACTGATCTCTCGCGGGGCGCGCGCCAAGGGCGCCGTGCTGAAGGGCATCCTTCCGGAATATGAGCGCAGGGTAAGCGATCTTCTGGAAAAAGTGCCGACCGGTTCCCTTGACCCGCTCTCTGCCGCGAGCGCCCCCCCGCCTTCCCCTGCTATCTCCAACGGGAGCCCTGACTCTTTGCAGGCAGCCCAGCAGCGGATCGAGGCCGCTCCTCCCATCATTCTGGGCAAGACCATGGCCGATGAACTGGGCGCAACTGTAGGCTCCGTGGTAATGGTCACAAGCCCGCAGGGGGAGCTGACCCCCTTTGGAATTGTGCCCAAGTATGTCCGCTTCAAAGTCGTGGGCGTCTTCAACTCGGGATTCTTCGACTATGACAGCGCATGGGGGTTCACCCGCCTCTCCGACGCGCAGCGCCTCTTCGGGCTCGATGACCTGGTTTCGGTTCTGGAGTTCAAAGTGGACGACATCTACCAGGCGGGAGCGCTGGGCCAGAGCCTGCAACAGGCCGCCGGACGCGGTTTTATGGCTACCAACTGGATGGAGCAGAATCAGGCGCTCTTCCGGGCGCTGCGCCTGGAGCGCGTCGTCACCTTGATCACCATCGGGCTTATCGTCTTCATCGCCGCCCTGAACATCCTTATCTCCCTGGTAATGATGGTCATGGAAAAAACCCGCGATATCGCCGTTTTGGTTTCACTGGGAGCGAAGAAGCAGCAGGTACGACGCATTTTTATGGCGCAAGGCGTGCTCATCGGGGTGCTCGGCACGGCGCTCGGGCTGGTGATCGGATACGCGGTCTCCTGGGCAGGCGGTCACTACCGGCTCATCACACTCTCCGCCGAGGTTTATTCCATCGACTACGTCCCCTTCGCCCCCCGCCTGTCCGACGGGATTCTGGTGGCGGCCATCGCCCTCGGCGTCTCTTTTATTGCGACCCTTTATCCCTCCTGGTCGGCAGCGCGAATCTACCCCGCCGAAGCACTTCGCTACGAATAGCGCCGCCGCTCCGGCAGCCAAATCTTTCCCATCCCAGGGCCGGAAAACCTCCGTAACGCCCGGCATCACCTCGGTAATGCCCCCGGAGAGATATCCCTGGGCAGTTCGTGTAATTATAGGGGGAGATTCACAGGTGGTTTACAGGGTTACCACAGGCGTCTTTCGCCATTCGGAAGTTGTAATCATGGCGTGGGTTGAGTGGCCCCGGCGAGCCTTCCGGACCAAAATGTGTCTTTGGGAGTAGTGCTTGCATCCAATGGAACAGACGGAAGAGATTCTGCGGGTTGAGCACCTGAGGAAAAGCTTCCGGTCGGGCACAGCGGATTTGTTGCTCTTTGACAACTTGTCCTTCCAAATCAGTAAGGGAGAGATGTTGGCCCTGGTGGGGCAGTCCGGTGCTGGAAAAAGCACCCTGCTGCAGATTCTGGGGACGCTCGATCATCCTTCCGGAGGCGAGATTTACTGCTCCGGGATCAGGCTTAAATCACTCTCCAGTGAAGCGGCTGCGGAATTTCGCAACAGGCAAATTGGATTTGTGTGGCAGTTTCACCACCTGTTGCCGGAGTTTACCGCCCTGGAGAACGTGGCCATGCCGCTGCTGCTTCGGGGAACGGCCCGCAATCTGGCGGAGGCACAAGCCTTGCGCTGGTTGCGCGAGGTGGAACTCGAAGGCCGCGCGAATCATCGCTCGGGCGAACTTTCCGGTGGGGAGCAACAGCGGGTCGCGCTGGCCCGCGCCCTGGTTACCGGGCCTCAACTTCTGCTGGCCGATGAGCCCACGGGCGACCTTGATAACCGCACCGCGGAAGCTGTTTTTGAACTGATCGCGCGGATTCATCGCGAGCACCAGCTAACCTCTCTGATTGCGACTCACAATCTGGCATTTGCCCGCCGCTGCAGCAGGATAGTGCGGCTGGAGCACGGGAAGCTGATTGAGGTTTCGCCAGAGTTGCTGACGGCTTAATCTTGGAACGGACAAGGAATGACGGAGGCAGGGAGCCAAGGAACGGCAAAACGATTTAATATAGACAGAAGCACGGAATCCCATTAGGCGTTGCAGGAAAGCGGCACGCGGTTGGCAGGCAAACCTTTTCAAAGCTGTGAGGGAAGAGCCTTAGGGCTCAACTCAGGCGGCAGGCCCAAGGTCCAGAGAGGGAAACATGTTTGAACGTTACACGGAGAAAGCGCGGCGCGTAATTTTCTTTGCGCGGTACGAGGCCAGCCAGTTCGGTTCTCCTTATATCGAAACCGAACATTTGCTTCTGGGCCTGTTGCGTGAGGATAAAGCCCTTACGAATCGATTCCTTCGCTCGCACGCTTCCGTGGAATCCATTCGCAAGCAGATCGAGGGTCACACCACCATTCGCGAAAAGGTTTCCACCTCCGTGGATCTCCCTTTGAGCAATGAGTGCAAGCGTGTGCTCGCGTATGCCGCGGAGGAAGCGGAGCGGCTTTCGCACAAGCACATCGGCACCGAACATCTGCTGCTGGGACTGCTGCGCGAAGAGAAATGCTTTGCCGCGGAAATCCTGCACGAACGGGGCCTGCGTCTCTCCAGCGTTCGCGAAGAGCTGGCGCGCACCTCCCAGGAAAAGGCGCAGCCGCAGCGCAGCCGTGAGTCCTCCCTGCTCAGCGAGTTTTCCCGCGACCTTACCCAGGCCGCGATGGATAATCAGCTTGATCCGCTCGTGGGGCGCGATCAGGAGCTGGAGCGCACCATTCAGATTCTCTGCCGCCGCACCAAGAACAATCCGGTGCTGATCGGCGAACCGGGCGTGGGCAAGACGGCTATTGTCGAAGGTCTGGCACAGCGCATCGCCGACGGCGAGGTTCCGTCGTTCCTGCAGGACAAACGCATTCTGGCTCTCGACCTCTCGCTGATCGTCGCCGGGACCAAATATCGCGGACAGTTTGAAGAACGGCTCAAGACCATCATGAAGGAATTGATGGAGTCGCAGAATTCCATCATCTTCATCGATGAGCTTCATACGCTGGTGGGTGCGGGTTCGGCGGAAGGTTCGCTCGACGCCGCCAACATCCTCAAGCCGGCGCTCTCTCGCGGCGAGATTCAGTGCATTGGGGCAACCACTCCCGCGGAATACCGCAAGTCCATTGAGAAGGATCGTTCGCTGGAGCGCCGCTTCCAGGCCGTGAAGGTTCCGCCTCCCGGCGAGGAAGACGCGATGAAGATCCTCATCGGCATCAAGGACCGGTACGAAAAATTCCACGCGGTGAGCTACACGGACGAAGCCATTCAGTTCGCCGTGTCCCACTCCAACCGCTATATTCCGGATCGCTTTCTTCCAGACAAGGCCATCGACCTGATCGACGAGGCGGGAGCGCGCGTGAAACTGCGCCAGACCTCTCTGCCCGATGAGATCACCGAGGTGCAGAAACGGATCAAGTTCATCGTCCACAGGATGGAGAACGCCATCGCGAACCACGAGTTCGAGAAGGCGCGCTTCTACTCGGACGAAGAACGCAAGGAGCGCGAAAACCTGCGCGCCCTGCGCGAAAAATATCATCTCGACGAATCCTCCACCGGGGTTGTCGCCCGTGAGGATATCGAGGATGTGGTCTCCCGCTGGACGGGAGTTCCCATCACCTCCATCAAGGAAGAGGAGCAGAAGAAGCTTCTCCGCATTGAAGAGGAGCTCCACAAGCGGGTCATCTCGCAGGACCGCTCCATCTCTGCTTTGGCCCGGGCCATCCGGCGCTCGCGCGCCGGGCTCAAGAGCCCGAACCGCCCCATCGGTTCGTTCCTGTTCCTGGGACCGACCGGCGTCGGCAAAACGGAAGTGGCGCGCACCCTGGCGCAATTCATGTTCGGAACCGAGAAGTCGCTGGTGCGCTTCGATATGTCCGAGTTCATGGAGAAGCACTCGGTCTCCAAGCTGATCGGCTCTCCTCCGGGATACGTGGGATACGAGGAAGGCGGCCAGCTCACCGAGCGCGTAAAGCGCGCCCCTTATTCGGTGGTGCTGCTCGACGAAATCGAGAAGGCGCATCCCGATGTCTTCAACATCCTGTTGCAGGTTTTTGAAGACGGCCAGCTTACCGATGGCCTGGGGAATACGGTGGACTTCAAGAACACCGTGATCATCATGACCTCGAACATCGGTGCGCGGCACCTGCAGAAGAAGCAGGGGCTGGGATTCCATTCCTCCGCCGAAGAGTCCATGCAGAAGGACGTTGAGGAGCTGGTGAAACAGGAGGTCAAACGGGTCTTCAACCCTGAGTTCCTGAACCGCCTCGACGAGGTCATTCTGTTCAACGCCCTGGGCGAGCAGGATCTGATCCAGATCGTCGAACTGATGGTCGCTCAGCTCAATCAGCACCTGGAGCAGCGCGCCATCACCATCACCGTGACGGAAGATGCGCGCAAGTGGATTCTGGAGAAAACCCTCGTGGACCGCACCTACGGCGCGCGGCCCCTGCGGCGGGCCCTTCAGAAGTACATTGAAGATCCGCTCTCCGAGGCGCTCATTCAGGGAACGCTCAATAAGCGGCCCGCCTTCATCGAGGTTTACCTCGATAACAACCAGCTCTTCTACCGTCCCGTGGGAGAAGAGAAGACCGAAGGCGTGCTTCTCTACCAGGGCTGAGCGGCCCTGCAAACCAAAGGGAACGAATAAAGAAAAGGAGCGAGTCATCGCTCCTTTTTTCTTTGCTCCTTCGGACTCCCATTCCGGCCCGATGGACATCGGAATCGCCTGCCATTAACCTCAAAGGCGATATGCACTCTATCGGCCTCGTATATTCCGATGGCTACGAGCTGCCGATCGGCTCGCACGTCTTTCCCTCGCGCAAGTACAAGCTGGTTCATGACCAGTTGCTCGCCAGCGGAGTCGCGGTTCCCGCCGATTTCAGCCAGCCGGAGCCTGCGAGCGATGAAGACGTCCTGCGCGTGCACACCGCCAGCTACGTACAAAAGCTCAAGACTGGAACGTTGAGCCCTCAGGAAGAGCAGTTGCTGGAGGTGCCCTATTCCGCCGAGCTGGTCGCGGCCTTCTGGCTCCATGCCGGAGGCTCGATCCTCGCCGCCAATCTCGCCTTGCAGCATGGCGCCGCGGTGAACATCGGCGGAGGCTTCCATCATGCCTTCGCCGGTCATGGCGAGGGCTTCTGCATGATCCACGATGTTGCCATTGCCATCCGCTCCCTGCAGGCGAAGGGAACGATCGGGCGGGCCATGGTGGTGGATTGCGATGTCCACCACGGGAACGGAACTGCGTCCATCTTCGGCCATCCCCGGCCACCTGCGGCGCCGCTGCCATCCCAGGGACCAGCCACTCTCACGGGGACATCTGCCGGGCGTGTAGAAAACTCTCCTTCCACTGCATCGGACACTTCCCAGCCCGGCGTGTTCACCATCTCCCTGCATCAGGAGAGCAACTATCCCGTCTTAAAGCCGCCCTCCTCCATCGACGTCAATCTTCCCGACGGTATCGGCGACGAACAGTACCTGGGATGGCTGGATAACGCGCTCAGTTCGGGCCTGCGGCAGTTCACTCCTGATCTGCTGTGCTACATCGCCGGAGCCGATCCCTATCGCGAGGACCAGTTGGGTGGTCTGGCGCTTACCCTGAACGGCCTGCGGCAACGCGATGAGCTTCTCTTCCGCATGGCGCGCAGCCGCGGCATTCCGGTCATGGTGACCTTCGCCGGGGGTTACGCCAGAAATGTGGAGGATACCGTGAAGATTCACTGCAATACGGTCGCCGCCGCCAATGACGTTTTTCAGGACAGAAGCGCCTTTACCATCTGACCCCTTCAGCCGGGACCGTGAGGCGCGTAAACTACTACGGGCGAACCGCCGCTGGTGCGCGATGCCTGCTGTTTCCATTGTGGCAGACGGCATCCACCTGCGAGCACCTATATGCGAGGATCGAGTATGCACAAGACACTTGCCATCATTCTGCTGGCATCTCTCATGGTCCCATCCATGGCCACATCAGCGGTAGCTCAGAAAAAAGAACAGGACAGGTTGCGCGAGTCCGGCGAGGTGCTCAAGGAAATACTGAACATCCCCGACAATATCCCTCAGGAGCTGCTCGATAAGGCCGAGTGCGTTCTGGTGCTGCCCTCGGTCAAAAAATTCGCCATCGGAATCGGTGGCAGCTTTGGCCGTGGGGCCATGACCTGCCGCAGCGGAAAGAACTTCACCGGAAGCTGGGGCGCTCCCTCAATGTTCGCGCTTGAGGGCGGCAATATCGGGCTGCAACTGGGCGGCAACGCCACCGACTTCGTCCTGCTGATCATGAATCCGCGAGGCGCGGAATCCCTGTTCAAGAGCAAGGTAAAACTCGGCGCGGACGCCGCCGCCGCCGCAGGTCCCAAGGGCAGGGCCGCTGCCGCAGCAACCGATGCCACGTTGCGGGCGGAAATCCTCTCCTACTCCCGCTCCAAGGGGCTCTTCGCCGGGGTATCGCTCGAAGGCTCAACCCTGCGCGTGGATGGCAGCGCCAATGAGAACCTCTACGGACGCAAGATATCCGCCATGGAAATCGTGCGCGAGGGCAAGGCCACCATGCCGCCCTCGGCCCAGACCCTTATTTCAGCGCTGAACCAGAAGACGCCCCACAATAAATCGGACCCCAATAGCCTTAAGTAATTGAGTTCAAATGCCGATTGTCACAATCCGGTCGCGGATCGGGGCGTGCTATGCTCGAAGTGTCATATTGGAAGCATGAGGATTCCCCCGAATCCTGCCGCGTCTTTAAGTTACGTGCCTTAATTACGATATCTTTGGACATCCGCAATGTTTGAAAATCTAACCGATAAACTTCAGCGCGCTTTTAAGAACCTCCGTGGGCAGGGCAAGCTCAGCGAAGAAAACATCGGGGAAGCCCTGCGCGAACTCCGCCTCGCCCTTCTCGAAGCCGACGTGAACGTCAAGGTCGTCAAGGACCTCATCGATCACATCCGCGAAAAGGCCCTGGGCACCGAGGTCATGACCGCGCTCTCCCCTGCCGAGCAGGTTGTAAAGGTGGTCCGCGACGAACTGGTGGAGTTGCTTGGCAAGGACACCGCCAAGCTCAAGATGGCTTCGCAGCCGCCCACCGTGGTGCTGATGGCGGGCTTGCAGGGCTCCGGTAAAACCACCACCTCGGGCAAGCTGGCTGCCTGGCTCAAAAAAGGTGGGCACCGTCCCATGCTGGTCTCGGTGGACGTTTACCGTCCGGCGGCGCGCCAGCAGCTCAAAGTAGTCGCCGACGCCATTAAGGCCAACATCTACGAAGGCGAGGTCACCGAGGCAAATACCGCAACCGTGGAGCGCCTGGTTCGCGAGGCTCGCCGCGACGCCATCAACACCGGCTGCGATGTGCTCATCGTGGACACCGCCGGACGTCTGCACATCGACGATCAGCTCATGGACGAAATGCAGTCGCTCAAACGGCTGCTCAATCCGCAGGAGATTCTGTTCGTCGCCGATGCCATGACCGGGCAGGACGCGGTCAATTCCGCCCACGAGTTCCACAAGAAGCTCACTCTCACCGGTGTGGTGCTCACCAAAATGGACGGCGACGCCCGCGGCGGCGCGGCGCTTTCCATCCGCCATGTGACCGGCGCGCCCGTGAAGTTCATGGGTACAGGTGAAAAATACGACGCCCTCGAACCCTTCCATCCCGACCGCATCGTCTCGCGCATCCTCGGCATGGGCGACATCCTTTCACTGATCGAGCAGGCGGAAGAAAAACTCGACCGCAAAAAAGCGCAGGAGTTCACCAACAAGGCGCTCTCGGGCGACGGCTTCAGCCTTGATGACTTCCGCGATCAGTTGCGGCAGGTCAAAAAAATGGGATCGCTGCAAAGCATCGTCAAAATGCTGCCCAGCGTTGGGCCCTTTGCCGGAATGCAGAAGGCCGCCGATAGCGTGGACGAAAAACAGCTTGGCCGCGTCGAAGCCATCATCTGCTCCATGACGGCCAAGGAGCGCGCCCACCACGAGATCATCAACGGCAGCCGCCGCAAGCGTATTGCCCGCGGCTCCGGCACCAGCGTGCAGGACGTCAATCAGCTTCTCCGCCAGTACGCCCAGATGCGCAAGATGTTCAAGGACATCGGCAAGCCCAGTTTTGCCCGCAAACTTGCCGGAATGAAATTCGGCGGAATGTAGAGTTACGCGATTCCAACCATGCCTCAGGCGGGCCTTCCCGTCTGGGGCATTTCTACTGCAATGGTGCCGCCCAGGCTTCGCTGCTTGGCTTCGTTCCTTAAACTTCGCTGCTTAGCTTTGCTCCCTAACTTCTCGGCTTTAGCCCTGCGGCGCTTCTCCCCACAATCGTGGGGAGCGTTCCTGCACTCCTGCCCGCAAAGCATTCTCCTCACGGGCGAACCCAGCGTGGCGTTCCCTGCCTTTGCAAAAATTTAACGAAGTACTTATGCCTTGTTTATACCCGCGATTTTAGGCTTTCGGGCATGGCTGGCCTGATTGATTGGCGCCCCCAAACACCGGACCTGGGTTATCCGGATTCGGGCGATATCGAGTACCTCGAGGGCAATCAGCCCCGGTTGCGCATCACCGTATTTTTCACAACCATCGCGGGAACTCTCGCCGCCATGCGAACCGCGGTCTGCCTCGGGAAGAACCTCAACCCGGAAATCCGGCTCATCGTCCCGCAGGTGGTTCCGTTTCGTTATCCTCTCGAACACCCTCCCGTATCCCAGGAGTATTTCGAACGCCTGTCGTTCGCGGTGGTGCTCGAATCGGGCATCGACCCCGATCTTGCCACCATTGAAGTTCACCGCTGCCGCGACCGCATGCAGTGCCTTCCGCCCACCCTGGAGATATCCCACATCGTCGTTATCGGAGGCAAGAAGAGGTGGGGGTGGACCGAAGGACAAAGAATGGCAGCGGCACTCCGCGCCATGGGACATTGCGCCATCCTTGTCCACGCCGATTCAAAAAATCAAAAGACTGATTGTGACGCGGTCATCCGCCATCTGGTTCCGCAATTCGATTCCGGGTGGAAGAAATGAAAGCTGTAGAACAGCCCATCCGCGGTAATGGCTTCCCCGAGGTCACAGGACAGATTCCATCCGGAGATCGCTGGACAAAAGCCGGGGCAGGCCTCGCCCCGCAATTCCTCTTTCCCAAACCCAACAGCGCGCAGCGGGGAAATGCCGGGTCTGCTTATGCGCAGAGGGGTTCTCTGGATCAGGCAAGTTGCCTGCAGGCGCTCCACAGCAGAGATCGAAGATTCGACGGCCGGTTCTTCGTGGGCGCTCTCACCACCAAGGTCTACTGCCGCTCCACCTGTCCCAAGTCGCTTTCCAAACCAAGTAATGCGATCTGGTTCCTGTGCGCCCGAACCGCCGAAGACGCAGGATTCCGTCCCTGCAAACGTTGCCGGCCCGGAGCCTCGCCCGGAACCCCTGCCTGGCGCGGCACGGCTGCCATCGTGTCGCGCGCTCTCCGGTTGATTCTGGAAGGCGCCCTCGACCATAACGACATGGAGACGGTGGCCGAACACGTGGGTGTGGGAGCCCGGCAACTGCGACGGCTCTTTGTGCAGCACCTTGGCGTCTCGCCACTTAAGGTCGCGAGCACCCACCGGATTCACCGCGCCATGAAGCTGATTGAAGGCACCGATCTGCCCATGGCGGAGATCGCTTTTTGTGCCGGCTTCAAGAGCATCCGGCAATTCAACCATGCGGTGCGCGAGGCTTCGGGAAGACCGGCGAGCCAACTCCGGACCAATGCCATCCCGGCAGAGACAGGAAATACCGGTCTAACGGTTCATCTGCCCTTCCGTCCGCCGTTTCATTGGACATCTCTCGTTAATTTTCTCCAGCAGCGGACGACTCCGGGCGTGGAAGCGGTTTGCAACTCAGCCTATGCGCGCACGATCGAGACCGGGGGAATGGCCGGGGTCATCGAGGTAAAGCTCGATGAACGGAATCAGAGCCTCGCGGTAAAGGTTACCCTGCCCGAATACGGCGGACTGGTGGAAGTTCTCGAACGTGTGCGAAGGATGTTCGATCTGCATGCGGACACCGGTTACATCGGCCAGCAGTTGTCCAGGGATTCACGGCTCAAAGGGCTGGTTGAGTTTTGCCCGGGCCTGCGGGTTCCCGGCGCATGGGGAGGCTTCGAAATTGCCGTTCGCGCCATCCTTGGCCAGCGGCTTATGTCCATTGATTCCAGTCGCGCGGTGGGTCTTCTGGTTCAAACTTTCGGAAGGGCCATCTCCACCCATCGCCCGGAGCTGACCCATTTATTTCCGCGGCCAGAAGACCTGGCCGAAGCCGACATCGCAAGCGTGGGTATCGGATGCGAATCCGCTGCCATCATCCGCTCCGTGGCCCGCGCGGTATCCAGGGGAGAGATCACCTTCGACTCTCCCGTACCCCTGCAGGACCTTTTGCCTCGCGTATGTTCCATCGATGGCATCGGGGAAGAGACGGCTCACTACATCGCCATGCGGGCCTTTGGAGAGCCCGACGCCTTTCTGCTGGACGACAACACCCTCCGGCGCGGCCTGTGCAATGGAACCAGCGCGCTTTCCGATTCCGAGATTCATCGCCTCTCAAGACACTGGCGGCCATGGCGAACCTATGCGGCCATGTATCTCTGGGCTGGTTCTGCGGGCGGATTTCGAAACCACTCCGCAGGCGTATAAAACCAGCCGTAAACCCTCCTCACAATTCATCGGGAAGAAACAGAAATACTCCTGCTCACAAAAGGAAACAGCCGCTTCAGTTTGGAACCCTGAAGCGGCTGCTTTCCTGAATCAACATTTCCACTGCCTTGCAGGCATTGGCTCTTTGGTTCTTTATGCAGGCATTGGATCAATGGAAGTGGGCGCATCTTCCGGATAGCCCGACAGGCCAAACTCCGGCACGTCGAGACCTTCAAGCTCCACTTCCTTGGTCACCCTCATTGACTTCACCTTGTTCACAAGGGAGAAGACAATAAACGTCGCTCCGAAGGCCCACACCGCGCACAGTGTCGCGCCGCCGAGCTGTATAAGGAATTGCCGCGAGTCCCCGTGAATCAGGCCGGTAACGCCTTGCCCTGCATTCCCGAGATAGCTGGCGGCTCCGACTCCGTTCCAGCCAGCCCCGTAGGTTCCATCGGCAAAGATTCCCACACAAACCGCGCCGAACCATCCGCAGTAGCCGTGCACCGAGATTGCGCCGCAAGGATCGTCGATCTTGGCAACGCGTTCGTTGAAGAGCACGCCTATGCAAACCAGTATGCCCGCCAGAAGCCCGATCACCACGCTCGATGTTGGCGATACGAACGCGCAGGGCGCCGTAATGGCAACCAGACCCGCCAGCATGCCGTTGCAAGCCATGGTGATATCGGGCTTACCGAACTTGAGATACCAGAAAAGAATTGCCGAGGCGGAACCGGCAACTCCGGCCAGGTTGGTATTGATCGCGATGGACGCGATGCGAAGGTCGGTAGCTCCCAGCGTTGAGCCGGGATTGAAGCCCATCCATCCAAACAGCAGGATGAATGTTCCGCTAACGACATACACGATATTGTGCGCCGGGAAGGCCCGCGGCCTGCCATCGGGTCCATACTTTCCTGTACGTGGACCCAGAATGATGGCCAGTGCCATGGCACAAAAACCTCCGACCGCGTGAACGACCGTAGATCCCGCAAAGTCCACGTATCCATGCCCGAAGTTCATGGTTGTGCCCAATTGCGAGAGCCAGCCTCCACCCCAGACCCAGCAGCCAAAAACCGGATACAGAATGGCGCCCACAAAAAGCTCACACAGCAGGAACGCCCAGAAGGTGATGCGTTCGCAGATGGCGCCCACAATGATGTAACCGGCGGTCTCCATGAACACGACTTCAAATAACGCCAGACACATGCTGCTGGCATCGTATCCCGCGCCGCTCATGAAGAACCCTTTGCCTCCTAGCAAGCCCCACAGTCCGCCGCCAAAGAGGAAGTGATTCAGGGTGGGGGCACCGCCTATATTCGCCGGAGCGGCATTCACCGCCACCGCGCCGAACTGGAATGCATATCCGACTGCGTAGTAGGCAAGAAAAGCGAACACATACGCGGCAAAGTTCAACATCATCAGATGGGCCGCGTTCTTTTTGCGCACCAGTCCGCAGGTAAGCAGAGCGAATCCGGCCTGCATGAAAAGGACAAGATAGCCGGTCAACAGAGTCCAGGAAAAATTGGTCGCGATGCGGATGTGTCCGACGTCATCGGCCAGTTTGACCGCAAGCGGTTCCTTCTCGGATTGCGCCTGAAACTCATCGGCGGCCTTCTTCTTGGCGGCGTAGTCAGGCGCTGAAGGGTCCGACGGAGCGGCAACCACAAATGCGTTTCCGCCGGCGTCTACCGCACTGTTTTTGTCGCCGCTGGCGGTCCCGGAGGGATCGGGCGACTGTGCAAATGCGGAGATCGCTAGGCCTGTAATCAGTAAGACCACTACAAGTAAGCCCGCACGGCGGAACAACCCCTGGGAACGTAACTTCCTTAGACTTAAAGCACGTCTTGCTGTACTGCCACTCGTAAGGTACGCCATTGAGTGCCGTCTCCTTTCCAGGATTATTGAGAGAGATGAGGAACTGAGGCTCAAGCTAGAGCATCTCAGGCGCAAAGTCTGGCAAAATTCGGACATGGTGCCTGCTGGCAAGGCAACCGGGAGGAATGCCAGCGGGAGAATACTGAGGACGCAGGACTTGTCCCCACGAGTGCAGCGCAAGCGAACTCCGGGGGCTACGCCGTTGCTTGGGTTTCAGGGCGCGGAGCTTTGGTCCCGCAAAGAGTCTCGCAACATCTTGCGGCCCAAAGCCCGCGTCGTTGACCGGTTGGCTTCGCTACCTGTTTGTTCGCTTACTTGTTTGATTCGCTTATCTGTTTGATTCGCTTATCTGTTTGACACCAGCGCCCGGAAAAACGTCGGCGGCAGCTCGTGCATCGTGGTCGACGAGAAGCCGGCGTTCGAAAACATGGTTTGCAGTTCGCTGAAGGTATAGGCGTCGCCTTCGGGGGTCCCCGCCAGCATCTCCATGCTGAATTGCGCGGCCTGCGCGGGCGTAACCCGGTCTTCGTTGGGGATAAACTCCAGGGTAATCGCCCTGCCGCCGGGGGCCATTGCCTCGTGAATCCGGTGCAGGAACCGTTCATTCGCGCTCACGCCGAAGTGATGCAGAAAGTTCGTAATCAGAACGATGTCGTATACCCCGCCGAGGTCCACCTCAAAGGCGCTACCGGCAATCGTGCGGTAGCGATCCTGCACTCCCGCCCGGAATGCATTCTCCTTGCCGGCTTCCAGCACATTCGCCCAATCCACGGCGGTTACGCTCGCTCCCGGAAACCGCTTGGCGAAGGCGATGCCAAAAAGGCCATGGCCTGCGGCAATGTCGAGCACCCGCGGCTTGGACGGCATGCTGGCCGCCACCAGGTTGACCAGCATCTCCGCCGGCATCGCCGCCATCGGCGCCATGGCATGCGCAAAATCAATCCATATGGGATGCTCCGGGGCAACCGTCCCCGCACCCGCCGTAGTTCCTCCCTTGCGCACCGCCTCGGTAAGCCGCTTATAGGGCTCGGTGAGCATGGGCGAGGCCAGGAAGCGCACGGCGCCTCCGGCATACGCGGGAGAGCGCCGGTCGAGAAACAGCGCGCTGTCGGGCGTAAGCGCGTAGTTATTCCCCGACTTGGCAAGAAATCCAATCGTCACCATAAAATCGCACAGGGTCCGTATGCCGCGAAGAGACGCATTGCTGCGCTCCGCTATGGCATTCGCCGTGGTCTTCCCTTCGCCGATCGCGGTAAATATCTCCAACTCAAGGGCCGTCTTCAGTGCTTCCGTGCGCTGAAAGGCGCGCATTGTCTCGAAGAAAGATCCGAGGCTGGGTTGGTGGCTGGATTGACTGGATGCTGCGGGGGGCTGCGGGGCATTCGTCGATGCGGACATTCCGAACTCCTCGAAAAACTCGCTTGTTTACTTCCCGGACGCAGCCAAACTAGAACTATGCTCAACCGCTGTCAAGCAGGCTGTGATTGAATGGGAAGCATGAAGTGGACAGGGTTTGCGAAATGAAATGGCGCGGACTGGAAGACAAACGCGATGCCGATGCCGGTATGCCCCTGAGCGCGAGATTGCAAGAGCGTCGCGAACTCATCGCCCGCTATGTTCCTCCGGAAACCCAGGCGGCGGCGCGCCGGACTGTACAGGAGATTTCGGACTCTGGAATCGCCGGCCGCACCCTCAAGCCGGGCTCCCTTGCGCCCGCCTTCGAGTTACAGGACCACGGCGGAAAGCCGCTCTCCTCCGCCGCTCTGCTCAGCAGCGGACCTTTGGCATTGATCTTCTATCGTGGCCGCTGGTGCCCGTTCTGCGTGGCACAACTCGAATCCATGAACGAAATTGTGGCTGAAATTTCCGCCATGGGAGGGCATCTCGCCGCCATCTCTCCGCAAACCGTGCATCAGTCTTCTCTCATGCACGATCAGCATGGGCTCCGCTTCCCTCTGCTGAGCGATTCCGGAAACAACCTCGCCCGTCAATTCGGGCTGGTCTATCGCGTGCCGGAGTTTCAGCAAAGCATCTACCGGAAATCCTTCACCAACCTGCCCTTCATCAACGGAGAAGACAGCTGGGAGCTTCCCATCCCCGCGGCGTTCGTGATTCAGCCAGACGGCCACATCTCATGGAGCCATGCCCACGCCGATTACACCGAAAGGCCGGAGCCTGCTGAAATTCTGGCCGCGCTGGCCGGAGCGCTGCCGCAAAATCCCTGATTCAGTTCAGATGAAGCCGCCACAGCGTATAGCTGGCAACTTCGCGGCCCACGGCCCCTACCTTGCCCCGCA
>DASZRZ010000303.1:0-3377 GCA_035548935.1 Terriglobales bacterium | reverse complement strand
CTACATGGTGGTGAAGAAAGATGGCCGCCGCGAAAAGTTCGACCGGCAGAAGGTGCTCAACGGACTGCTGCGAGCCTGCGAGAAGCGTCCCATCTCCATGGCCAAACTGGAGCAGATCGTGAACGAGGCCGAGCAGTTGGTGATCGAATCTCCCGAGGGAGAGCGTAAGGCAAGCGAACTGGGAGAGCTCATCATGAACCGCCTTCGCCGCCACGACAAGGTGGCCTACGTACGCTTTGCCTCCGTGTACTTGGACTTTAAGGATGTTCAGGAGTTCATGGCGGAGCTGAAAGATTTATTGAAGACCAAGGAAGTAAAGGCTTAATCGTTTCAAGCAGGTTCGGCAATTATTTCTGGTTTAGCAATTATTTATAGATTCGAGATTTGGAGCCCATGGCACATAAAGTCACACAAATCGCAGGAGACGGTATCGGGCCCGAGGTGATGAAGGCCACAGTGCGCATTCTGGAAGCATCCGGCGTGAAGTTTGAATGGGAGCCTTGCGAGGCCGGCGCGGGCGCATACGAGAAGTATCACGAATACATGCCGAAAGAGCTGCTGGAGTCCGTGGAGCGCACCCACGTGGCGCTCAAGGGACCGATCACCACCCCCATCGGTGGTGGATTCCAGAGCATCAACGTGGCGCTGCGCAAGCATTTTGAGCTTTATTGCAACTTCCGGCCCATTCAGAATCTGCCCCACGTCACCACCCGCTACCCGGATGTTGACCTGATTATCGTTCGCGAGAACACCGAGGGCCTGTACTCCGGAATTGAGCACGAGGTGGTGCCGGGGGTGGTGGAGAGCCTGAAGATCATCACCGAAAAGGCCTGCACGCGAATCTCCCGCTGGGCCTTTGAATACGCCCGCAAGTACAAGCGCAAGAGCATACATGTGATCCACAAGGCCAACATCATGAAGCTCTCCGACGGCCTGTTCCTGCGCTGTTCGCGCAACATCTCCAAGGAGTATCCGGAGATCACCTACGGCGAGCACATTGTGGACAATACCTGCATGCAGTTGGTGATGAATCCCTACCAGTACGACGTTCTTCTGCTCGAAAATCTTTACGGCGACATCGTCAGCGATCTCTGCGCGGCGTTCGTCGGTGGGCTGGGACTGGTGCCGGGCGCCAATATCGGCGAAAAGGCCGCGATCTTCGAGGCCGTTCACGGATCGGCGCCGGATATCGCGGGACGCAACATCGCCAATCCCACGGCACTTCTGCGCTCGGCGCTGCTCATGTTGCACCACCTGGGCGAGCACGAGGCCGCGAACCGCATTCAGCGCGCCCTGGAAGAAACCTACCGCCAGAAAGAGAAGCGTACCCGGGATGTCGGGGGAATGGCTGGCACCACGGAATTCGCCGATTCGGTGATCGAAGAATTGTCGCGCCTGACGGCGGAGCCCGCCAAGGCCTGAGACGGGGCGGGACGCCCGTTCGTCCCGCCAACTTATCAATCGTTTAGAAATTTTCCGCTTTACTCCCCCTTCCACGATTGACGGAATGGACAGTTATTGAATACTATTTCGCCCCAACACTGGGGTGTCTGTCCGGATGGCTTTCAAAGTCGGTCGAGTCGGGGTTGTCCTGTTTCAACTTGGCGGTCCAGAATCGCTTGAGGCGATCGAGCCTTTCCTCTTCAATTTATTTTCCGATCCCGACATCATTGACTTCCCCTTCGCCCGAATCGGACGTAAAGCGCTTGCCAAACTGATCTCGGTGACGCGCGCGCAAAAAGTCCGCCATCATTATCAGGTCATTGGCGGAGGATCGCCGATCCGCCGCTTTACCGAGCAACAGGCCCAGGCCCTGGAGTCCCGCCTGCAACAGGATGGGCTCGACACGCGCTGTTTTGTGGCCATGCGCTATTGGCATCCTTTCACCAAAGAGGCGGTGGCCGCGCTGAAGGCCGCCGGGTGCGACTCGGTTCTGCTGCTTCCTCTTTATCCGCAATATTCCAGCACCACCACGGGCAGCAGCCTGAATGAATGGCGGCGGCACTTTCCTGCCAACGGCTCCTCAACCCGGGTTCATACGATCGAGAATTTTTACCGCAACCCGTTGTATCAGGATGCGCTCATCGAAAAGGTGAATGCAGCGCTCGCGCGCTTTGAGGATCCGGATTCGGCGGAGCTGGTTTTCAGCGCACACAGCGTTCCCGTAGCAGTAATCGAAAAAGGGGACCCCTACCAGCGCCAGATTGAAGAAACGGTGGCCATGGTCATGCAGCGCGCAGGATGGCGGAATCGCCACCGGCTTTGCTACCAAAGCAAGGTGGGAGCCAGCAAATGGCTTCAGCCTTCGCTGCGCACTACGCTTCGCACGCTCGGCGCCGAGGGAATCTCGAATGTCTGTGTGGTGCCGGTTTCTTTTGTCTCCGATCACGTGGAGACGCTGGGTGAGATCGATCACGAAGGGCGTGAGTTAGCCGCCGAGGCCGGTATCCGGCACTTCGAGATGTCCGCGGGATTGAACGACTCACCCATCTTCATCAGCGCGCTCGCTGGGCTGGTTACCTCGGCCCTGGCCTCTGGCGCCGCGATGGAGATGGGAAGCGAACGATTTGCCATGGCTGACTAGCGTTTTTGACTGGTCGCCGTTGAATCAAGGGCCCAGGGGGAACGCATGGTGGATCAAGGGAGATCGGAACAATGACAGGTGTGCTGGGCAGAATTCCGCCCTGGCCGCGGAATGCATTGAATTCTTCTGTCATTGCAGCTGAACAGGCCTACCGCAAACGCAGCGGGCTTCCAGTTTTAAGCGATGAGGAAGTAGAGTGTCTCAAGGCAGGGCAACCCATGCCCTGGGAGTCCGGCACTGGCGCACCAGCGCCTGCCACGACAGCGGCGGCGGTTTCCGCTTCCAGCCCGCCCCCTCAGGCGGCAGCTTCAAGTCCACCACCCCCTCAGGCGGCAGCTCCCGCTGCGGGTGGCGCACCCAGTGCGCTCGCCGACGAGCTGATGAAGAGTGGACGCAAGTGGGGACGCTCGTCCGTAGCGGCGGAAAACAATTATCGAAGAAAAAAGGGTATGCCGCTTCTCACCGATGCAGACGCGGCCTACCTTATCGGAGAGGAAGCTCCTGCGGCGGCGGCTCCGGCGGCTACGGCATCTCCCGCGGCTTCGCCTGCTGCGGCAGCGGCGCGTCCGGCGGCAGTGGCCACGGCGGCTCTTCCCCTGCGTCGCGACGGTGAGGCGGTCAAGTACGTGGGAACCCCGGCGGTCGGAACCTCGCAGGCAGCGGCAGCGGGAGGCGTGGGCACAGCGGGCCCAACGCATTCCGAAATCAACATTCGTCGCCGCAGGCTGGCATGGACCGCGGTTGCTGCCTTCCTGGCAACCTGGCTGATCGCATTCTTCCGCTTCTTCCTGCC
>DASZRZ010000302.1:0-9749 GCA_035548935.1 Terriglobales bacterium | reverse complement strand
CAAGGAACCGCGCAGCCCCGGATTGACCGCGTCGAAGGGGTACTATAACGTTACGGAGTTCCGTCTCAACGGAAAGCTCCTGCCTTACTCTCCTCTTGACCCGGTGCGCTGGCATGACGTTGTCTTCGAGGACTATCCCACTCTGGTCTACAAGGTAAATCGACCCTTACCCGTACGGCTGGAAAACGGCAGTCCAGCCTACAGGGATCTGGATAAGCGCTATGAGCTCTCGGGCTTTTCCGGAGGTAAGGTGTATCTACACTACGATCTGGACGAAGCGAACCATGTCCTCTATTTGCAGGATAAAAGCCTGCTGAACGGGCCGAATAACCGCGGCAATAATGCCGCTCAGTCTGGCGCCGCGGGAAAACGCAAGCGCCGCGATCCCGTGAAACTGGAGTGGCATTACAGCCAGCCTTCGGAAGGACGCATTGTTCTCTCGGGACTCGACGAGAAGAAAAACTCTCTTTACGTGGTTCTGGACCGGGTGGCAGAGAAGTTCCCCATACAGATCGAATCTCCTGTTCCCGGCGAGGCTCCGCGCTATGATCGCTTATTCGCTCGAAGGTATCCGGTAACCGGCAGGAGCTTCGATGGAACGGGCGCACCGGCAACGCCCGACGCGGGAGATAATTCTCAATAGCATGAACTTCGCGCGGCAAAGCAACAGGTCGCCGCGGGAGGTCATTGTCACCATCTGCCATCATGACGAAGGCTAACCTCGATGCGATTGTGGTGGGAGCCGGGCCTAATGGATTGGCTGCTGCAATCACCTTGCAGCGTGCTGGATTATCCGTATTACTGGTTGAAGCCAGGGATTCCATTGGCGGCGGCACCCGCTCCGCCGAATTGACCCTGCCCGGGTATACGCATGACGTATGTTCGGCGATTCATCCCATGGCAGCGGCGTCTCCGTTCTTCCGGTCTCTGCCACTTCGCCAACATGGCGTGGAATGGATTCAGCCCCCTGTTCTTGCCGCTCATCCATTTGACAACGGAAGGGCGGCGGTACTGGTGCAATCCGTGGAGGAAACGGCGTTTCATCTCGGCGAAGACAAAGATGCTTATCTGAATTTGTTGACTCCCCTGGTGAATGCCTGGCCCAGGATTGCCGGCGACGTATTGGGACCGCCTGGAATTCCTAAACATCCCGTTTTGTTCTCGCAATTCGGCCGGACAGCTATCCAGTCTGCAAAAAGGGTGGCGCAAAAATTTGATACTCCCGAGGCTCGCGGTTTGTTCGCGGGAATGGCGGCCCATTCGATGCAACCCCTGTCGAATCTGGCTAGCGCGGCAATTGGAGTCGTCCTTTTGATTGCAGGACACAACTCGGGCTGGCCAATTGCACGAGGTGGATCGCAGAGTATCGGGGATGCATTGGCGGCTTATTTTGTTTCGTTGGGCGGCACTATTGAAACGGGCACTCCCGTGGATTCACTGGATCAACTGCCCCCGTCCCGTGCAGTCTTGCTGGATATAACACCCAGGCAATTGCTGAAGATTGCCGGGTCCCGGCTTTCCTCTCTTTATCGCTGGCAGTTGAGCCGCTACCGGTACGGAACAGGAGTTTTCAAGATCGACTGGGCTCTGAATGGTCCCATACCCTTCACCGCCCCTGAGTGCCGTGAGGCTGGGACTGTTCACCTTGGCAATACATTCGAGGAAGTTGCCCGCTCCGAAGCCGATGCCTTCGAAGGACGGCACTCCGCCAGGCCCTTTGTGCTGCTGGCCCAGCAGAGCCTTTTTGATTCCAGCCGCAGCCCGGAAGGCAAACACGCTGCCTGGGCGTATTGTCACGTACCGCACGGATCGGAAGTTGACATGACTGAGGCTATCGAAAAACAAGTCGAGCGGTTTGCGCCCGGCTTCCGGGATCTGATTTTAGCCCGTCACACAATGAATACCGGTGCGCTGCAACAGTACAACGGCAATTATGTCGGCGGCGACATTGGCGGAGGGGCGATCGATCTCGGCCAACTGTTCACGCGGCCGGTACTGCGACTACCTCCGTACCGGACATCGGCAAAAGGAATCTATCTCTGTTCTTCGTCGACACCTCCGGGAGGAGGCGTGCATGGCATGTGCGGATACCACGCCGCCCGGCAGGCATTAAAAGACTTGTTCCGCAGTAATACCCAGGAGTAAGAACAAATATGATTTCGCGGCGTAAATTCCTTGGACATGTGCCCAGGGCGCTCGTGGCGGGGAGCGCGCTTCATCCTTTGCTGGCGCGCGCTTTTGAGGATGACCTGGTTCCCTTGCCGGACAAGCAAGGCATGATCGAGCGCTCTTTGCGCTTCCTCGACCTGGAGACCCCGGCGGAATACCTCAACAGCTGGATTACGCCTGTGTCCCATTTCTTTGTGCGCAACCACATGTATGAGCCGGGTTCAGTGAATGCCACAACCTGGAGCCTGAAGATTTCCGGGGAGGTTGAGCGCCCTCTTTCCTTGACGATGCACGATCTCTCCCGGCTTGGCCGTCATGCCGTGACCAACACTCTGGAGTGTGCCGGTAACGGCCGTGGTTTATATCAACCGCGTGTTCCGGGCATTCAATGGGAGAGGGGTGGCGTGGGCAACGCTCGTTTTTCCGGCCCCAGATTAAGGGATGTATTGGAGCGGGCAGGCATAAAATCCACGGCAAAGCATGTGGTATTTCGCGGCATGGACGGGGTTCCGGGTAAAGTCCCTCCGTTTGTTCGCAGCATTCCGATTGAAAAGGCACTCGACCGGGATACTCTCATCGCCACACAAATGAACGATGCTGTGCTCAGCAAGCATCATGGATTTCCGGCCCGTGCCCTTGTGCCGGGATGGATCGGCGCCGCCTCGATCAAATGGCTTTCCGAGATCACTCTCTCTGAAAATGAGTTCGACGGCAATTTCATGAAGCCTGGATACAGACTTCCCAACAAGCCCGTTCAGCCTGGAGAAGCCGTCAATGTGAATCAAACCCATTCCATAACCGAGTTAGGTGTGAAATCCATCATTACCAGCCCGGGCGAAGGAGAAAAGGTCGGAGCGAAGCCGGTTGTAATCCGCGGGGCGGCCTGGGCGGGCGAGGCAGATATTATCCGGGTCGAGGTTTCAATCGATGGCGGAACAAGCTGGCAGCAAGCCCGGCTCGATGGGACTCGAGCACGCTATAGCTGGCGGCTCTGGAGTCACGCGTGGAAACCCCGCAATTCCGGGGAGCATGTTCTTATGTCGCGGGCCTTTGACAGTAAGGGACGCGTTCAACCACTTGCGCCATCATGGAACCCCAGCGGATATCTATACAACGCAGCCGACAAGGTGAACATTTATGTCCAAACATAGCCTATTGCTTGCAGCGGCACTGATCTGGGGCACAACCGCGTCCTGGGGACAGAGCGCAAAATCACCTTCCGCCGAATTGCCTTCAGGAGAAGCAAAACAGAAGGTTGAGTCGGCTTGCTTGCGCTGCCATGCGGCGGAAATCATCGTTCAGCAGCGCCTGGACCGGAAACTCTGGACCTCCGAATTGGAAAAGATGATCCGTTGGGGCGCGGTGGTTGATTCCGGAGATATCAATTCTTTTGTTGACTATCTCTCCACGAACTTCGGCACGGACCGGCCCAAATACGAGGCCCGCAGAATTCCCGTTCGGTGAAATTCTCCGGACCGCACCAATTTCCCTCCAAAATGGTGTTGCACTAAAGTGTAGTCTTGGAATATATTCCCCGCCGTTCTTGATTTGTCCAAGTCACTGCGATTGGCCCGGCCTATTCTTGTGCCCGGACGAACGAAAAGAATTCCCACCATTTAGCTGGCTATAGACCAGCAGACTCACCGGAGAGACCTAAATCTTAATTTTGTGAGGGGGAGCTATGCTTACTCGCATTTCCCGGTGTAATAGCTACGCCTGGATATTGATGTTGTCTTTCTGCTTTTTCACGCAAACGATAACTTCGCCATTGTTCGGCCAAAGCGGTTCAACCGGAGCATTAACGGGCACGGTCAAGGATTCCTCGGGCGCGGTGGTGCCGAACGCAACGGTAACCATCACCAATACCGGCACCAACCAGGTACGCACAGCCATCACCAACTCGGAGGGCACCTACAAGTTCGGGTTTCTGCCTCCGGGCGATTACAGGGTCAAGTTTGAAGCCTCGGGATTTAATACGGCCGAGATTACATCGGTTACGGTAATTGTCACCGAGACCCCGGTGCTGGATCACAGCCTTACGGTGGGCGGGTCTGCACAGCAGGTCGAGGTCATGGCCGACGCCGAAGCCGTGCAGAGCGCCACCTCCACGGTGGGCTCGGTGGTGGCAGGACGTACGATGACCGAACTTCCCTTATCGTCGCGCAACTACACCAACCTGCTCGGTCTGGCAGCGGGAGCCAATACCGGGGTGTTCAATGCGGCCAACCTGGGACGCGGATCGCAGGATATCGCGGTGAACGGCTCCAGCATCGTGCAGAACAATTACGCCATGGATGGAGCGAACGTCTCGCTGAACATGGCCACGAGCGGAAATATCGCCAACACCGGCGCCAATCCTGGAATAGGAGTTGTAAATCCCGACGCGATCCAGGAATTCAAGATTCAAACCTCGATGTTCGATGCCGGATACGGACGAAAGCCGGGCGCGAGCGTGAATGTGGTGACCAAATCGGGCACGAACCAGTTCCACGGATCGGCATTTGAGTTTTTCCGCAATACGGCGCTGAACGCAAACGACTATTTCCGGAAGATGAGTCCGCCCATCGGAGGAAAGCCCAACAATGGGCGCCAGAGACTCGACCAGCATCAGTTTGGCGGAACCTTCGGCGGACCGGCGATCAAGGACAAGCTTTTCTTCTTCGGTTCCTTTCAGGAAACACGGCAGAAGAACGGGATTACATCGGCGGGATATTCGACACCAACCCTGCCTGGCATTCCGCTAGGAGACCGCTCCAATACGGCGGCGTTCCGTGCGGCCCTGGGCGCGGCATTTTGTCCCACGGGCACGGCCAATGCCGGCACCACCGGCAGAACGCGCCTGGGCGGTACACAGGTTGCATGCAACGGGACCAACATCAACCCTGTGGCCGTGAATATCCTGCAACTGAAGAATCCCGACGGGAGCTATTTCGTTCCCAGTTCTTCGACGGGGAGCAACCAGAACACGACCTATTCGATTCCCGCCATCTACAAAGAGCATCAGGGCGTGGCCAACGTCGACTACCTGATCAACAGCAAGCACACCTTAACGGGACGGTATTTCATCGCCAATTCGGTAACGGATGCGGCGATGGGTTGCGGCTTGAGCGGCTCCAATTCAACCAACATCACGCAATGTCTGCCGGGGAGCCCCGGAGTTACCCAGGTTGTGAACCAGTACGGAGTCGGGAAGCTCACCTCGATTCTCTCCAACACCGTGGTCAATGAAGCGCGGTTTTCGGTACAACGGGCGCTGGTGCTGCAGAGCAACAATACCCCTTTCACCAACACCCAGGTGGGAATGAAGCCGATCATTCCTGGAATTGACTTGCTGAACCGGATCAACGTGACAGGCCTGTTTACATGGAGCGGCCCTGGGCCAGCCAAGCAGGCGGTTACGCAGTGGGAGGCGGCCGACCAGATATCATGGTCGCACGGAAAACACACCACGCGGGCGGGCTTTGAATACGAACGCGACATGCAGAACTGGAACCTGAAAAGTTTCGCGGTCGGCAATCTGACCTTCCAGACCTTTCAGGACTTTCTGTTAGGACTTCCGGGCTGTGCTCCGGGCACCTCCACGGCGGCCTGTACCGCCAGCGGCGCCTCCGGGCAAACCACGGGGCTTTTCACCAGCAATATCTCCAGTACGGGGAGCTCGCAGTCGGTAATACCGGCCTCGGGGCTGATCCATTATTACCGGGCCCCTACGGCCAGTGCGTTTTTGCAGGACGACTTCAAAGTTTTTCCCAGCCTTACGCTGAACCTGGGAGTGCGGTGGGAGTATTTAGGCTTGCAGCACGACAAGAACGGGCAAAACACCAATATATGGCCCGATCTCATCAACACCGTGCCGGTGCCGGGAACCACGCCGGCGACCGGAACACTGGCGGGATTCGTGGTTCCCTCCAACTACAATCCTTCTCTATATCCGGCGCCAACGGTGGGCGGCCTGTTCCAGAACAACAAGGCATATGCCACGGAAAACGAACCCTCAATCACCAACTTTGCGCCGCGAGTTGGTTTTGCCTGGAAGCCCTTGTCCACCGACCGCTTCGTAATTCGCGGCGGTGGCGGTATCTTTTACGACCGCGTCGCCGGAAACAATTACAACAAGAGCGCTACCCAGAACTTTCCCTACTCAGCCCCCGCGTTTGCTTCAGGCGCGGCGAACTATTACTCCAGCTTCGCCCAGCCCTACGCGCAAATCCCACTGGGATGGACGCCTCGCTGGGTGAACCTCGCGGCAGGCACCAGTTCCAATTTGAGCATCATTTCTCTGAGTCCGGATTACCAGACACCGACGACCTATCAGTGGAACCTGAATATTCAGTATGAGGTTCTGCCGCGATGGGTGCTGGAAATCGGATACGTGGGTACTCGCGCGGTCCATCAGGATATCGACGCGGAGCGGCAGTTGAATAGCGCGCGGCTGGCGAGCGCCAGCAATCCGATTAACGGCATCACCACCAACACCGTGGCGAACGCGTCGTTGCGGGTGCCTTACCTTGGCTTCTCGCCGGGTTGAGTTGGCTCCAACTCAACCAAGGGAGACACCAAGTTCAACAGCTTGCAGGTAACGATGCGCAAGCAGTTCTCCCATGGTCTGCAATTCGAGGGGGCGTACACCTACAGCCGCGCCTTCACCACCACCAACATTTACCAGGCATTCAACGATCCCAACCAGCCGGCAGGATATGGAATGACGCCGGCATACCGTCCGCACCGGTTCACGCTCAACTACGCCTACGATCTGCCCCTGGGCAAGCATGACGGCCTTCTCGGCAAGCTGGTAAACGGCTGGAATGTCGCCGGAGTGACGGTGATCCAGAACGGGTCTCCGCTCACCATACTCGATGGCCGTGGTGGCAGCATCTACGGATTCGGCGCGGGATCGGTGGTGAGCTCAACCGCCCAGTACGCTCCGGGGAAGACCAAGGTGGACATCGCTACCTCGGGCGATCTGCGGTCGCGTCTGGGAGGCGCAACCGGGGGCACCGGGTATTTCGACCCGGCAGCTTTTGGATCGGTTCCCACCATCGGCAATGGTACCGGCTTCGGGAACAGCGGATTTGGCGTGATTCTGGGACCGGGCCAGATGAACTTCGACGCCACCCTCCAAAAAACAACACGCGTGGGTGGTCTCCGCGAAGATGCCAGCCTGGTGTTCCGCAGCGAATTCTTCAACCTGATGAATCACGCGCAGTTTGGCAATCCAACCGGAGGTCAGCTGGACCTCTCTTCGACAAGCTTCGGGCAGATTACCAATACGTCGGTCAACCCGAGGCTGGTTCAATTCGCGTTGAAGTACATCTTCTAGAGCGCATTCAACCTTACGCAGGAAGGCCGCGAGAGCGGCCTTCCTGCGGAGCCCACTTTTTGGAAAGCAAAGGATGAAACGCCGGAATTCACGGGTTTAACATTACGAAACCGGCCCACCCTAACGAGACATGCGTAAGTTCGACTCCGAGCTTGCAGCGCCATTGCTGGAGGAAAATCATGAAGCTGTTTTTTCGATTCCTGCCCATCGCGGTCCTGATCGGAGCCGTGAGTGCACCGTGTTTTTCCGCGACCATAACCGGAAGCGTCAAGGGGCCGGAGGGCTCTCCCTTTCGCGGGGCGTTTGTTCAGGCTCAAAACGTAAAAACGAGGATTTCCGTATTGGTCCTGTCCAACGACCAGGGACACTACCGCGTCGAGAACCTTCCGGCGGGGGAATACCGGATGCAAATCCGCGCCATTGGATATAGCGCCAATCCACAAACCGGCGTGAAACTGGCTGACGCGCAAAATGCGTCTTTCGATTTTGCACTGCGCAAGACGCCGGCAAGGTGGAGCGATCTCAATGTGTACCAGGGCAAGAAGCTGCTGCCGGAATCGCCATCGAAAGCGGCGTTCTTCCGTGAGTGCTCGATATGCCACTCCTTCCAGACGCGTATTGCGGCGGTTTCGCGCGACGAAGAAGGCTACCGCGACCGGATTCGCTTTATGCAGAACACGATGAGCCTGGGCAGCCGGTTTACCGACAAGGATGGCGATGAGATGGCGGTATACTTCGCCAGCCTGTTCGGGCCGGATGCCACCGCTCCCAAGTCTCCGGAGAATATTCCCGGCTATTCCGAAACCCTTCGACCGGTGAGCAGCGATGCGCTGGGCATTACCTATGTGGAATACGAGATGCCCGCGGAGAGCTGGATGCCGTTCAGCGCAGCGCCCGGCAAGGACGGGTCGATGTGGATTCCCAACTTCGGCAACGCCAACAGAATCACGCGCCTCGATCCGAAGACCGGAGAGACGGAAAGTTTCAAGGTCCCATTTGAAAGGACCGCCAAGATTCACTCCGCGGCCGAGGCGCCGGATGGATCGGTATGGGCAACCGAACAGGGTTCCAACCGGATCGCGCGCTGGGACCCGGTAACTCGGAAGATCACCGAGTACCAGGACTTCTATCCCCGCGAAAACGGCACCGATCGTGGACGCAAGCATACGCTGATCTTCGACCTTGAGGGGAATGTGTGGTCTACGGGGACGCCCCTGAGCCGTTTCAATATCAAGACCAAAGAGTTTGACCACTTCAAGGAAGTGAACGTCGCCTACGGCATTACGCGGGACAAGGACGGAAATATCTGGGCGACCTCCTCGCGGCAGGACCTGATTGCCAGGGTGGATTGGAAGACCCTCAAGCTCAAGACATGGGACATTCCCAAGGACTCCCATGCAAGAAGAATTGCCATCGATCCGGAAGGCATTGTGTGGGTTGGGTTGTACAACCGGGGAGAGCTTCTGCGTTTCGATCCGAAGACGGAAACATCCAGGCAATATCCGCTTCCCGGCCCGAAGGCCACCCCGTATGGGCTGGGCGTGGATAGCAAAGGAAACGTCTGGTACTCCTCATTCGAGCAGGACACGCTTGGCCGCCTCGATCCTAAGACTGGAAAGATCACCGAGTATCCATTTCCCCACTCCGAGAACACCATCCGGGAGTTCTTCCTCGATGCCGGGGGCAAACTGTGGTTTGGCACACCCTCAAACAACCGTGTGGGCTATATCGTGATGCCCGGAGACGAGCCGCGCAAGATAAGCAGGAAGTAAGGAATCAAGACAGCCATAATAAAAGTTCTGAAGAGAACGGAGACGAAGATCTATGGGCAAGCGGCAACTGATTTGGAAACGACTCATTGCAACCCTGGCGGTTGGAATCGGCGCGTGGTTATTGGTAGCGCCCGGGTTCGCGGCGGCGCAGGACGAATGGCTCACCTGGGGCTACGATCAGGAGCGCACGGGATGGAACCGCTCGGAGAACGTACTTAATAAAGACAACGTTTCCCAACTGCAACTGAAGTGGAAGGTTCAGCTCACCGGACCGCAGGAGATGGTTCTTTCGACGCTAACGTCTCCTTTGGTGGCGCGCGTCAATGGACCGCAGGGTTCGAGGGACTTGGTGTACATGGCGGGAAGCGACGATACCATCTACGCGATCGACGCGGAGGTGGGCGAGATCGTGTGGCAGAAACAATTCAAGAACCCAGTCGCCGCAAAGGACAAGGCCACATTCCAATGCGGCAACTCTCTGAATGCCA
>DASZRZ010000301.1:0-4511 GCA_035548935.1 Terriglobales bacterium | reverse complement strand
TCCAGATCGGATCCGCCGCCCGCAAAGCTGATCCGGAACGGCGTCCTAGTGATGATCATGCGCGAATAGCCTTTCGATTGCTTCCAGCCGGTCCGGCGTTCCGATATCGTAGAACCGTTCGGTTGTTGGATAAGCCAACAGGTCGTGACCGGCAATCAACTGCGGGAAAACTTCTTTCTCCAGCGACACCACTCTGCTTGGCGGAATGCGCTCTACCACTGCGCGCCGGAACGCCAGTACTCCGGCCTCCACATAGCTCAGGCCCTCCCCGTCTTTCTCGTATCGCGCCACGTAGCCGTCCGCATCGAGGTTGATATTGTTCTTCACCGACGTGTCGTGCAGCCGGTTGTCGTACACCACCACCAGCCCCAGCGCCCGCGAGCTCTCCAGCTTGCGGAAAACGTCGCCATAGTCGATTGGAAGATACGAGTCCCCGTAGATGATCAGGAACAGATCCGCCAGCAGTTCCACCGCCTGCCGCAGCGCGCCGCCGGTACCCATCGGCTGCTCCTCCCGCGAATACCGCAGCCGCAGGCCCAGCCTGCTTCCATCCCCGAAATACTCTTCGATCTGGTGCCCCAGGTAACCGGTCAACAGGACGATATCCCGAATCCCCTGCCGCTCCAGTTCCCGCAGTTGATGCTTCAGGTACGGGACTCCGGCGACCGGCACCATGGGCTTGGGGATCGCCTCCGTGATCGGCCGCAGGCGCGTGCCCAGGCCCCCGGCCAGAATGACCGCCTGCATCGCCCTAACGCACCTCCGCCGCCCGCTCCATCTTCTCCAGCGTGCTGCGGATGGCCATCCCGACCGCTTCTGCCGAATTGCGCCGTGCCTTCCAGCCCAGCCGGTTGATGCGCGATACGTCCAGCAGAAACCGCGGCACGTCTCCCGGCCAGCCGCCTTCTCCGCCCGTGTACTCGTAGCGCACGTTGCGCAGGCCCATCGCTTCCACCACCATATCGGCGATCTGCTTCACCGGCAGCCAGTCGGAACACCCCAGGTTGAAAATGTTCAGCGGCTCGCGCGCGTGCTCCACGGCGAACAGCATCGCTGCCACGCATTCCTCGCTGGCCAGATACGATTTCGCCTGCTCGCCGTTCCCCAAAATACGCAGCCGCGCGGGATCCTGCTTCAACCGGTCGATGAAATCCCCGATTACCGTACGCCCCGTTTTGCGCACCTTCGGCCCCACGATATTAGCAAAGCGAAAGATCCACGCTTGCATTCCGAACAGGTGCTGAAACGAGAAGATCAGGCCTTCGCACGCCAGCTTCGTGGCGCCGTACAACGAAATCGGCTGCGGAAAAAATCCGTCCTCGGGAATCGGCAGCTTCTCGGCAATCCCGTACACCGCCGAGGTCGAGGAGAAGCCCAGCTTCTTCACGCCCCGCACGCGCATCGCTTCCAGCACGTTGTACGTGCACAGCGTATTCTGCCGCAGGTCCTTGTCAGTAGCGTCGCCTTCGCTGAATTTGACATCCGGATTCGCGGCCAGGTGAAACACCATCTCCACGCCGTCCAGCGACCGCTGCATCAGGGAAAGATCTGCCAGGTCCCCTTCCACAAACCGGAAGTTCGGACGCCCCAGCAGCCCTTCGATATGTTCCATCTTGCCGCTGCTGAGGTTGTCCAGCGCAACTACTTCATCTCCGCGAGCCACCAGCGCCTCGCACAAGTCTGACCCGATGCAACCGGCTCCCCCGGTGACAAGAAATTTCATCCGCTTCAGTATAGCTGCCGCCCGCTCTGGCCGACAATCTAAAACCCTATGTTTTGGTACTGTTTAGCAGCCAACACACAATATGGGATGCTGCCCTTGTGGGGCGGGTGCCCTCGCCCGCGCGGGTCCCCCTGGACCCGCCATTCCGTCGCAACCGGTCTGTTAAAATCGAATCCGTGGGTTCGTCTCTGCGCGCGGCGTTTCTTCTCAGCCAGCATCCAGCCATCAATCATGCTTTTCTGTTGCGCGAAATTCGCCAGATGCGCGCTCTCGGATTTGAAATCCACACCATCTCCATCCGAGCGGCGATCGTCCGGCCAAAGACCTCACTCCCGAAGAGCGCGACGAACAGTTACAAACCTTTTACGTCAAGCCCCTCGGTCTGGCAGCTCATGAAGGTCTGCTCGTATCGCGAATGGTCGAAGATTGAATTGGCCTATCTGGGACTTGATCCCACCGCCTTCCGGCCGCGTCCTTTCCGTCCCGTGCCGGCTCCGAAAGCGGAATCAGTTATTCTGAGTATCGTTTAATTGAGCCATGAGTGTAGAGAATTTGAACATCAACAAACCAGATAGCAAACATGCATTGACAACAGCTATTCAAGTCATTGCCCCGCATAGCGAAGTGAATGTAGGATGACTGTGTGCGTTATTTCTTTGTCGTATTGGGGCAAAGGGGTGCGCTATTTACCCCGAGAACACGCCCTCACAGTTCAAGGCCCAGATGGTCATTGACGCCTAGTCCAGCTTCTGGCAGGTACCACGGTATCGTTCGGTGGTCTGTGGATTGCCATTGCGACGAAGTCTGCTAGCAAAAAAACACGTATTTAGAACACCTCTAGAACAAACTATTAAAGATAAACAGGGCTCTATATATCAAAAACAGGTGCGTATGCATACATCTGCGTGCTTGGCCACCAAAATATGCCACCATAACCCTCAAATTTCGATTGTCACCGTCAGTCATTTCTGCTAAATTAGATAAAGCAAGCCCCTTTCTGTAAATTCATTCTTCCTGCCTAATCGGGCCACTGTTTTCCATTCGTAAATAAATCTTTTCGGTTTCCCACTCCTCGCTAATTTCCACCAACACGGCGCTGACCAGGCGAAGCAGCGCAGCCTCGTTCGGGAACAATGTGGCCACCCTGGTGCGGCGCTTAATTTCCTTGTTCAGCCGCTCGAGCAGATTCGACGTCCGCAGGCGGCGCCGGTGCTGCGGCGGCAGCGCAAAAACAGTCATGCCTTCGGATACATTGGCCGCCATCCACGCTGCCAGTTTCGGCGCGGTCTTCTCGTATTTCTGCACGGCCAGCTTCAAACGGCGATCGGCTTCTTCCCGATCCGGCGCATCGAAAATGGCCCGCATGTCGGCCGCCACCTCGCCGCGCATCGAGATCCGGGGCACGTAGTGGCCGGCGTTCTGTTGCAGGTGGAACTGACAACGCTGCCAGGGCACGCCGGCAAACCGCGCTTCTCGCGCTGCCTTCAACCCAACGTGGTCGTCGCTGACGATTAGCTTCACGCCGTGCAGGCCGCGGTCCTGGAGGCTGCCCAGAAACTCGCGCCAATGCACCTCAGCTTCGCTGAGAGAGACACTCACGCCCAGCAACACTCGATGACCATCCGGGCCGACCCCTATGGCAATCAGCACGGCACAGGACACCACCGAGCCGCCGTGCCGCACTTTCTCGTAGCGGGCATCCAGCACCAGATACGGGATCTCGCCAATCGACCGTTGTCGCCAGGCGGTCAGCTCTTCGTCCAGCAACTGGGCGGCGCGGCTTACCTGCGTGCTCGACACCTCTAAGCCGCAGAGCTGCTCCATCACTTCCGTCACCCGCCTGGTGGATACGCCTTGAACATACATTTCGGCGATGGCCAGTTTCAGCGCCCGCTCGCTGCGCACGCCTTTCTCCAGAGCCGATGGGTAGAACTCCACGCCACGGGCTTGCGGCACCTGGAGGGTCAGCGGCCCGAGGCGGGTCTCGACCGTCTTGGCCTTGAAGCCATTAGCGTATCCTTGCCGGCGTTCGCTACGCTCATAGGGATCAGCTCCGATCACCTTAGAGCGCTCGATCTTCATCGCCTCATTCAGCATGATGCGCACGGCCTCCGCCATCTGCGACAGGCCGGATTCACAAAGCAGTTGAACCACCGTTTCAATTACGCTAGAGTCGGGTTGGTGGGCCACGTCGATTTCTCCTTTCCAAGAATTCGCAGTTCAAAGAAAGGAAAACAGATTTGGCCCTCCGAAACAAGGCCGGCAGTCTTTGTTCTGGGCCTCCGCTGCGGGGCGCTGAACAGCGCGCCCCTTCGCTCCGGCCCAGAACAAAGACTCAACTCATCCGGCGATTCCGGCCTCAACTCGACTTATGACGTTCCCTGCCAAAAAGGAATTTACAGAAAGGATGTTACACCAACTCGAAAACTTCTGGGTCGGTGAGTTATCTACCGATGCAGAACGAATTCTCAGGAAGCTATTGCAACAGCGTCCCACGAATGGAGCATCATCATGATCACGAAATCACTACGCACATATCTGCGGCTCAGTATGGTTCTACTTGTTGCATGCTCTTGGAACGATCTTGTAGGACAACTGACACCGTATTACATTAACACGTTTATCTGTACTCCCAATCAGAGTCCAGTGGATCCGTACACCTGTTACATTCAGATGAGCACTGCGAATGGTTACGTCAGCTCTTTAGGTCATGGGTGGTGCAATCAGTACCATAATAGTAGCCCTCCCCTCGAGGTCTTTGGGTTCTCTAATGCGGTGAATTGCCGTG
>DASZRZ010000300.1:0-1585 GCA_035548935.1 Terriglobales bacterium | reverse complement strand
TACGCGTCCGGTGACGTCCTCAGCGAGGGCAGTGATGGAATCCGACGGCAATCCCTCAGGCGTGGTGATAGTGGAGAATCGGCCATCCTTGAACCGTGCGAGGCCACCGCCCATGGTGCCGACCCAAAGAGCCCCATCACGATCTTCGAGCAAGGCGCGCACGGCACCGCTGTGCAGTCCGTCGCGGAGGCCGAAAGAAACGAACCGGATGCCGTCGAACCTGGCCAAACCTTCGTCGCTGCCGACCCAAAGATAACCCTCACGCGTCTGGGTAATGGCTCGAATGGAATTATGCGGCAGGCCGTCTTCCCGCTGCCAGGAGCGGAAGGTGAAGGAACCGTGGCTTGGGGTTCCGCCGGTGCTTGCGGGCTCGAGCTCGCGCGCGCCTATGAAATCGCTGAACGAAGTGGCGATGGCCATGTCGCTGAACACCCAGCCCTTGCCGCCGCCGCCGTGACGCAAGCGAATCTCGTTGAAAGAAGCATTCGCCGCAAAATGGGTGACGGTGCCCTCGGCCTGGCTGTCTTCGGTGGCGCCGAGGGAGAGATCGGGGTCGAGCCAGGCGGTGATCTCATCCGGGGCGCCAGGAATATAGTGGACTTTGAAGACGATGGTGCGCTCGGTCCCGCGCCGGGGCAGTTCGTAAGGCAGGAACTGCCCAGGAGCAGAAGATTCCGGCCGGCCCGAATGAAGATCGATGTCGCCCTGGATTTTATTGAACTCACCGATGGCTTCGGTGTTGTAGGCGCTGTAGGCCCAGGCTTTCAGGGAGTTGCCCACGGCCAGCCGTTCAACGTTGGTCTCGTAGAGGGCGAAACAGGCGAAGTACTCCTCTGTGAGAACGTCGGAGAGGGGTTCGACATGAAACTTGAAATAGAGGACGTCGCTCGAGGTATCGTCGCGCTTGAGAACACCGCCGAGAATGTCCATGCCCGGGCCGGTTTCGTGGACCTGAGTAGCGCCGAGGTCGCTCCAGAGGACCGCCGCACGAGGCTGCGAGACCGCGGATAACAACAGCCCGAGCGCGAGGCATGCACGGCGCAGGGCTCTGCCGCCCGGCAAGCCCGGGAATTCAAAGGCTGCAAACCGACGCCAGTGCATGGGTAGAGTATGATGACTTTCGGTGACTGAAACAAGCCGAGGTGATAGGGCCAGGAGCCCTCGGACGGGAAGCAGAGGCGTTCGGGGCGGCACAGTTTGGGTTCACACCTTGACCGTAATTCGGACGAATGAAACGCGGCAAGAGGTGCCGGACCTTGGGAAGGCGCGGTCAGCACTGGCCGCTGTTTTGCCCAGGTGTGGGAGTGGTGGTGGGAGAAGGATTCGAACCTTCGTAGGCGTAAGCCAGCAGATTTACAGTCTGCCCTCGTTGGCCGCTTGAGTATCCCACCCACCGAGTAGCCATGGACGTCTTTCCGGCGAAAAGCCGAGGAGCCATCTCCTTGCGGTTCACCGGAACCCGGGGTGAACCGGGGACGCCAAAGCGGACGGGAAATTTACCGCATTGGGGCAACCCTTGTCAATCCAGTCCCCGTGCCCTAGCTTAGCCGGATGTTCGATTCGCTCAGCGGGAAACTTCAGCAAG
>DASZRZ010000299.1:0-1765 GCA_035548935.1 Terriglobales bacterium | reverse complement strand
GTGGCAGCGCAGCACTTCAAGAACGTCATGCCAGTCAAAATCTTCCGTATTGTCCAGCGCGGCGTACACCGCGCGGACGAACTCCAGGTCCTCGGGGGTATCGACAGTCCATCGCAAGGCACCCAGATCGCAGTCCCCGGTCACCGGCAGCATACGGAATATCTGCGGGTTCTGGTAGATGTAAGGCGTTACATGAATCCTCTGCCAGGGCTGAACAGCCTCACGCCATGCGCGTTCGAGCGCGGCAGCGGTCATCACCTCGGTATCCAGCCCACGGGGAAAGCAACGGATCAGGGAGTTGCTGGCGTAATCCGGAGTTTTTTCCATGAACTCCCGGATTGTGAGATCAATCACTGAGGAATCGATGAGCGGGCAATCCGAGGTTATACGCACGATGGCGGCGGGACGATATTGCAGCATCGCCTGGTAGAAGCGGTCGAGTACATCATCATCGCTGCCACGGAAGTAAGGCGCGCCCATGCGCGAACATTCGGCAATAATCGCATCGTCTGACGCAAGAGTTGAGGTGACTACCACCACATCATCCAGCAGCTTTGCCTGGCGGGTGCGCTGAACGACACGCTGCAACATGGTGCGGCCTTGAATTTCCTTCAGCACCTTGCCGGGGAGGCGGGTGCTGCCCATGTGCGCCTGAATGAAAGCCTGCCTGCTCACACGAAAACCGCCATAGTCAAGAAAAGTTCCCGATCAGGATTGGCGTTTACCAACACAATCCAACTGCAAAGACAGCTTCCCTTCGCAAAAATTGCGGACGGCAGCGCCGCGCTTTACGGGAGCGTTTTTTCCAGCAGCCACCAGTCACAGCGGTCGAACCCCTGATCGGCGCTCCAGTATCCGCTGCGCAACAGGCGCAGGTCCGGAAACTGCTGCTGATAGTCGCGCCGGTAATCGCGCTTCCATAGCAAACCTTCCTGGCCGCGATAGGGGATCTCCGTATCCTGTTCCGCGTAGTACTCGATGGCCAATATATAGCGGCGGCTCACCCGGTAAATCTCCGCAAGGCCACGCGGCAAATCTTTGGGGTCCAGATGAATCAGGACCCCCGCGGTCATCACAAGATCGAAGTATCCATCGTCGAATGGAAGATCGAAGGCGGACCCTTGAACAATCCTGGCGGCTGGTTCTGCCGCGCGCGCAAGATCCAGCGCATAGGGATTCGGTTCCACGCCGCAGATATCGGCTCCGGCACCGAAAATCTGGCGCAGCGCTACCAGGTTGTGGCCGCGGTTGCATCCCACTTCGAGCATGCGCTCGATGCCGAGACCGCCCACCATTTCCTGAAATGCCGGTAATCGCTTCGCCCAATCGACCACATTGCGGTCGGTATAAGCGCGCCCGAACTCGCCTTCCCAAACCTTGACGGTTGCCGGTAGTCCGCTCATGGATTGTTTCTCCTCGCGTGCTCTTTAACTCTTTCGAAAACCTGGAGAGCGTCTTCTAGAAAGCATCTTCATTCTAGAAGGCATCTTCCAGAAAAGCGGCTGCCACCTTTTGCACCGCTCGAACGACATCCTCGACATCTCCATCATTCATGCCGTGAAACATCGGCAGGCTGATGAGCGAATCATAGGCTGCCTCGGAGACCGGGAACTCACCCCCAACGTAGCCGAAGCGCTTGCGGTAATACGAGTGCATGGGAACGGGAATGTAGTGAACGTTGACCCCGATATTTTCCGCGCGCAGCGCCTGGAAGATTTCAGCCCGGCGGCCGGCAAGCCGGTTGGCGACGCGAATGGGAAACAAG
>DASZRZ010000298.1:0-3448 GCA_035548935.1 Terriglobales bacterium | reverse complement strand
GCCGTCTTAACCGAGTACTTCAATGTTGTCACCTCCAGGGGCGAAACCTATCTGCTTCTGACTTCGATACTCAAAGATCCGGAATATCTGCTTGAGCCGTATGTTGTCAGCAGTCAGTTCAAGCGCGAGGCAGACGCCTCTAAATGGGACCCTGAGCCCTGCCGGCCATTATGGCCGCTCCAGGTGAGGCGCATTATTCCATCGCGGCAGTACTAGAAGACAGGAATCCGGCTTCCGGCTTGGGCACTGGGTGAAAAGTGCCCGGCCTTGATCCTTGTGGGTTGGGCCCATAAACAGCCTTTCTAAGCGCAATCGATACTTTCAATTGGACGGTTAACCCTGGGGAATCTAATTTCAAACCACGAAAGTGACGCCTCAACCTACAACGCGATTCCTTCGTGTGTGTACAGCCACGATGGTCGTCTGTCTGGTGGCCGCATCTCTGGGTTTGGAAAACCCAATGCGCCGGCCCGCCGATGCAACAACCAACCTTGCCGCAAGCTCCGTCGCCCGGGTGTTGGTGATTAGTCCGGTGCAATCCAGCCGGATACGGGCGCGCTGGTCGGTTCGACCGGGCAACGTGTTGTTTGCCTCAAGGCCTGGCATGCTTCCATTGCCGGGCTGTCTCTCGGAATCAATCTCCCTCTTCCTTCATGCCCCCTCTGGCAGTGGCCATGCCGCGGGTGCTCCTGCCCGGTCTCCTCCCTTTCTTTTGGCTTAAGCCGCTCATCGTTGTACTCCAACTCGCAGCCCAAGCTGCGAGGTTCGGCTGTGCTACGTCAGGCTTCGCGCATTGAGCGAAGTGCGGGAGTCCATCTGCGGGTGGCCGGTTGATCCGCCGCCAAGCGAAAGAGGAGAAACATGGCAAACGACAATATTTCTGTCTTGAGTAAGAGAGAATCCGCTCCGTGGCGTATTTTTGCCTGCGGCGTTCAAGCCGCGCCGCTGGGCTTGTTGATTCTGGCGGTGAGCTCCATCCCGGCGTGGGCCCAGGCTGCCGATGCCACGGCTCTTTCCCAGCTCCAGGCCCAGGTCGCCGATGCAAAAAGTTCCGCCGATAACGGGTGGATGCTGGTGTGCTCGGCTCTGGTGTTAATGATGACCGGTCCCGGACTGGCGCTCTTCTACGGAGGCCTGGTACGGCGCAAAAACGTGCTGGCCACCATGATGCAGAGCTTCGCCATGATGGGAATTATCACCGTGCTTTGGGCGGTTGTTCTGTATAGCCTGGCCTTTGCGCCTGGAAACTCGTTCCTTGGCGGATTCGAGCGCGTCTTCCTGCATGGCGTTGGTCTGGCCCCGGACCCGGACTATGCGGCCACCCTCCCGCAGCAGACATTCATGATCTATCAGCTGATGTTTGCCATCATCACCCCCGCGCTGATTACCGGAGCCTTCGCCGAGCGCATGAAGTTCAGCGCCATGGCGCTGTTCCTGACGCTATGGTCGCTGATCGTATACGCGCCCATGGCCCACATGGTATGGGGGAAGGGCGGACTGCTGAACGCCGCGCTCGGAGGGCGCTTTCCCACGCTGGACTTCGCGGGCGGCACGGTGGTCCACATCACCTCCGGAGTCTCGGCGCTCGTCTGTGCTCTCTACCTCGGCAAGCGCGTGGGATATCCCAAGGAGACCATGCCTCCGCATAGCGTCGTTCTGAGCTTCATCGGCGCCTGTCTGCTGTGGGTGGGATGGTTTGGCTTCAATGCCGGCAGTGCGCTGGGCGCGGGCAGCCTGGCCACGGCCGCTTTTGTGAATACTCACTTCGCAGCTGCCGCTGCTGCCCTCGGATGGAGCGGCGTTGAGTGGTGGCGCAATGGCAAGACCAGCGCCCTGGGAGCCATCTCGGGAGCGGTGGCAGGATTGGTGGCGATCACTCCGGCAGCGGGTTTTGTTCAGCCCATGTCCGCGCTCTTGATAGGCGCGATCGCGGGCGTGGTCTGCTACACCATGGTCGCCATGGTCAAGATCGCCGTCGGTTACGACGATTCGCTCGATGCCTTCGGTGTCCACGGCGTCGGGGGAACCATTGGAGCACTGCTCACCGGCATCTTCGCCAATAGCTCCGTCAATGCAATCCTGAAGGACTCACAGGGGAATGCCATCCCCACCGGCCTGCTGGAAGGCAATGCCGGTCAATTGCTGAATCAGGCAATCGGCGTGGGTATCTCCTGGGTGATTGCCATCGTCGGAACCCTGGCGATCCTCAAGGCCGTAGATGTGATGGTCGGTTTGCGGGTCTCGGTCGAGGACGAACACGTTGGCCTCGATCTTTCTCAGCACGGCGAGGAAGGGTACTACTGGGAAGTCTCCGCACCGTAGCTTGCAAACTGCCGGGTTATTTTGAAGCTCGACGTCATGGGTGGATTTACTCCAGCGGCGTCGAGCTTTTTTGGCCTCAAGAACTTGGCCTCAAGAACTTGGTTTGAAGAATCTGGTTTAAAGAATTCTGGTTTTAATAATAAAGCCTCGCGCGCTGGAATCAATGGGTTGTCACGGGCAGGGAATCACGGCGGGCGGAATCGCCGGGGTGGATTCCGCTGGGGGCGATCGGAAGTGTGAAGAAAAATGTGGACCCCTGGTTGACTTCGCTCTCCACCCAGATGCGCCCCCCATGTCCTTCCACGATTTTGCGCACGATAGCCAGCCCGAGTCCGGTGCTTTGTTCGCCCGCCGTGCTACGCACGCTTGTCTTGCCGAACACTTTGAAAAGTTTGGGTAAATCCGCCGCCGGAATCCCCTGTCCTTGATCCCGGACCGCAACCATCACGAAGGCGTTCGACAGGGTAACGCTCACGCATACCTCGCGGTCGCCGTGGGAAAATTTAATGGCATTGCTAAGAAGATTGTTGAATACCTGCTCAATCTTGCTGCTATCCATCGGGATTGGCGGCAACTCAGGGATCGGGTCGATTTTCAGACTGATTTTCTTGCGTGCGGCCAGGACGCGATTCAACTTTACGCAGCGGAGAATCAGAGTCTCCAGGTCGGTTGGTTGCCGGTCCAGTGTCAACTGTCCGCTTTCGATGGCGGAAACGTCGAGCAGGTCGGTAACCATGCGCAGCATGTACTCACTGGTGTCCTTGATTATGGTGACAAACTCCCGCTGCTCTTCGTTCAGTAATTCTCCTGCCTCTGACTCCAGAAATTCGCTGTAGCTTTGAATAATACCCAGCGGGCTGCGCAGGTCGTGCGCTGCCATGCCGAGTATGCGGTTTTTCTGCTCGTTCATCTTTTCCAGTTCGATATTTTTTCGCACCATCTCCCGCTGCAGATTGGCGAGGTCATTGTTCAGCCTTGAGAAGTCATCGTAGAACTTCTGTGTGGGCATCTCCTGGGGAGCTTGCAGGCTCATTTCCTTGAACGCCGCGCGCAGTGCGTTGGCCTGCTCATTGTTGATGAGCATCAACTCGGGTTCGAAGCGCGTCAGCCCGGAACAGCTTCGTGC
>DASZRZ010000297.1:0-6027 GCA_035548935.1 Terriglobales bacterium | reverse complement strand
TGCGTCCCAAGCCCTGTTTTCGTGCTTTTTCCACAGGGGTATTTCAGAAAGCCGCATAAAATGCGGTTAGAACACTTCTCAACACCTGAATCGGTGGTATAAGATTCCCTCAACCTGAGTGCTATGCAAGGGACTCAAGTTCTTAAGGAGGATTCATGGCAAGTGGCATGACCAAAACACAGCTGGTTCGGCTGATGGCCGAAAAAAACAGCATGAACAATAAAGCGGCCGCGGCTTTCCTGGAAGGCCTGGCGGAAACCGCTGTGAAAGAAACCAAGAAGAATGGCGTTTTCGTACTCCCCGGCCTCGGACGCTTGGTGAAATCCAACCGGAAGGCGCGCGTAGGGCGCAATCCGCAAACCGGTGAGCCCATCAAGATTCCTGCGAAGACGGTGGTCAAGTTCCGCGTGGCAAAAGCGGCTAAGGACGCAATCGCGCCCAAGAAGTAACCACCCGCTGTAAGCTTGAAAAGCCCGGCCATGAATCGGCCGGGCTTTCCTTTTGTCTTTCTCCTGACTCCGTCCGCCTAAACCGCCGCCGCACTCAGCTGCGACGTGCAGTGCGCACAGCGCCGTGCTCCCACCGGAACTTCGCTCAAACATTCGGGACACTTCTTGGTAGCGGGTGGGGCAGGAGCCTCCGCTTTTTTCATCCGCGCCAGCAGGGCTGTCATCGGAGCCACCACGAAAAAGTAAATCGCCGCCGCCACCAGCAGGAATGAAAGCAGCGCATTCAAAAAATCTCCGTAGAGAAATTCGCTCGCGCCCACGTTCATCTTAAGATTTTCAAAATTCGGCTTGCCCGCAATCGCTGCAATGAGCGGCGTGAGCAGGTCCTTTACGAAGGCCGCCACCACCGCGCCGAACGCGCCGCCCATCACCACCGCGACCGACAGGTCGATTACATTTCCCCTCAGCAAAAATTCCTTGAAGCCTTTCAGCATACGAAGCCCTTTCTTTTCCAGCATTGCTGCAAGCGAGGGAAGTATACGCCTGCCCTGATGCGCGCGGCATTCAGCCCCTCCGTTCCAACCTCCGGCAAGGAATCGGCGTCCCGGGAATTACCTAAGGTGCTGAACCTCTTTGCTTATTTTGTGCAGAGAAATTCAGGGAAGTAATAGGCAGAATGACGATAAGCAGGTACTCTAAGGAGTATGACCCCCATCAATACAGCGGATCGCAATCTTCCCACCACTCCCGTCGAGAGCCTTCGCCCAGCAGGAAGCAAGCGGCGCGGCAATCCGAACTGGGGAAAGCCGGAGCCCTTCGTCATGGGCGCCAGCATCAGCAGCTTCGAATCACTGGTCAAGTCGCTCAAGCTCTCTCCCGATCAGTACGAGAACTCGCCCGCATTGAAGGAATGGGTCCGCGCCAACAAGGATCGCAAGTACGTTCCTCAGGACCTGTTGCAGGCCTGGAGCTTCACCGTTAAAAGCGACATCTAACGGGCATTGAACGAAGCCGGGGATTGAGCCGCGCCAGCGGCCACACATCATAACCCGGCACTTTGGGGAATGCCGGGACCACCTCTGGATAACATCCAGAGGCCTCTCAGAGCCGCCAACCGTTGGCGCAGGGCTTTGGCCTCGGAACATCTAGTGCTCTAAATATCCAGGTTCTTAAATATCCAGGTTCTTCACATCCAGCGCATTGTCTTCAATGAACTTCCGGCGCGCCTCGACATCTTCGCCCATCAACGTCGTAAAGATGATCTCGCAGGCTTCAATGTCTTCCGCGCGAACCGCCAGCAGCGTGCGTTTTTCCGGGTCCATCGTAGTCTTCCAGAGCTGCTCGGCTGACATCTCTCCCAGTCCCTTGTACCGCTGGACCGTAAAGTCCTTACGCCCTTCATTCAGCACGTAATCGAACAGCTCCCGCACCGAGGTCTTCTCCACCGGCTCCAGTGGAACTCCTTTGCGGCGCGCCGCTGCTGCCGGGGCCTTCTTTTCGGCCTTCTCCAGATCAGCCTGCTCCACGTCGCTCAACTCCTCTTCGTTGGGAGCGTCCTTGGCCGCCGCGGCATCGCGCGGCTTGAACTCAATCACGAACGGCGGCTGCAGGTACTCCGCGATCTGCTTGTACTTGGACAGCAGTTGGCGGTACTCCGGAGTCGACGCCAGCTCCCAGTTAATCGCGTACTCCGCGCCTTCCGTGTTGATGTAGCGGCCCTCCCAGAGATTGTGCTCCTCGTCAAAGGTAAGCTTCACCTCGCGGAAGCCGCGCTCCTTCTGCAGCTTCTTCAAGTCTTTTTCCAGTTGCGCAATCTTCTTCGGAGGCGCACCCTTCTCGCCTTCAAAGTCCGCCCGCTTGGCAAAGTCCAGCCGCGGCAGCATCTCCGCAACCTGCGGATCTCGCAGCCGCTTTTCCACCTTGTCGAGAAATTGCAGATACTCGTTCAGCGTGGTGATAAAGCGCGTTAGCTGCGCTCCTTCGATCTTCGCCGCTCCGTCGCCGTAGCGCAGCGTGATCCCTTCCGATGCGCGCTTCACCATGGTGCGCACGAACTCGCGCTCGTCCTTGATGTAAACCAGCGTCTTTCCCTTCTTGATCGAAAACAGCGGCGGCTGCGCAATGAACACGTTGCCGCGCTTGATCAGCTCCTGCATGTGGCGGAAGAAAAACGTGAGCAGCAGCGTGCGGATGTGCGATCCGTCCACGTCGGCGTCCGTCATCAGGATGATCTTGCCGTAGCGCAGCTTTGCCGGATCAAAATCCTCTTTGCTGATGCCGGTTCCCAGCGCCGTAATCATGGCGCGGATTTCCTCATGCCCCAGCATCTTGTCGTAGCGCGCCTTCTCCACGTTGAGGATCTTGCCCTTCAGCGGCAGAATCGCCTGGAACCGCCGGTCGCGCCCCTGCTTGGCGGTTCCGCCTGCCGACTCACCCTCTACCAGGAACAACTCGCACCGCGCCGGATCGCGCTCGGAACAGTCCGCCAGTTTGCCCGGCAGTCCTCCGCCATCCAGCGCCCCTTTGCGCCGGGTAAGGTCGCGGGCCTTCCGCGCCGCCTCTCTCGCTCGCGCCGCATCAATCGCCTTGTTGATGATCTTGCGCGCCACCGGCTGGTTCTGCTCAAAGAACGCACCCAGCCGCTCGTTCACAAACGCCTGCACCGTTCCCGCGATATCGGAGTTCAGCTTTCCCTTGGTCTGTCCTTCAAACTGCGGCTGCGAAAGCTTCACGCTGATCACCGCCACCAGTCCTTCGCGCACATCTTCACCGGTGAGGTTTTCCTTCACATCCTTGAACAACCCCATCTGCTGGCCCGCCACATTGATGGTGCGCGTCAGCGACGTGCGAAAGCCCGAAAGGTGCGTGCCGCCATCGACGGTGTTGATGTTGTTCGCGAAGCTGAATACGTTTTCGCTGTACCCGTCGTTGTACTGCAACGCGATTTCCAGCGCCACCTCATCGCGTTCCGCCTCCATGTAGATCGGCTTCTCATGCAGTACGTTCTTGCCCTTGTTCAGGTGCTTAATGAACTCCGCGATGCCGCCGCTGTATTTGAACTCCAGCTTCTTGGCCTCGCCCGTCTTGGCATCCAGCGTGCGCTCATCCGCCAGCGTAATAATCAATCCCTTGTTCAGGAAGGCCAGCTCGCGCAGCCTCTGCGCCAGGGTGTCGAAGTTATATTCGGTTACCGTAAAGATTGAGCTGTCGGGCTTGAAGTGAACCTTGGTTCCCCGCTTCTTGGTGTTGCCGGTCTTCTTGAGCTTGGAAGTGGGATCGCCCTTCGAGTACGTCTGCTCCCATACAAATCCATCGCGCCAGATTTCCAGACCAAGATCTTCGCTCAGCGCATTCACGCAGGAAACGCCCACTCCATGGAGTCCGCCGGATACCTTGTACGTTGAGCTGTCGAACTTCCCGCCAGCGTGCAGTGTCGTCATCACGACCTGGGCTGCGGGGATGCGCTCGCCGTCAATATTCATCTCGTCCACGGGGATGCCGCGCCCATCGTCCACCACCGTGATCGAGTTGTCGGTGTGAATACTTACCTCAATCCTGGTGGCGTGACCGGCAAGGGCCTCATCCACGGAGTTGTCCACCACCTCATACACAAGATGATGCAAGCCCATCTCGCCCGTCGATCCGATGTACATCGCCGGACGCTTCCGCACCGCCTCCATGCCGCCGAGCACTTTGATCGAGTCGGCGTTGTACCCTCCGCCGCCTCCGGCGCCATTGCCATCCAGCACCGCCGTAGCGGTGTCATTCTTTGCGTCGTTTTTTGCTTGTTTGAGGTCTTTCGTGTCAGCCACTGCAGCTCCACTCCGCAACTCTTTAGGCGTCATTGAACGTGTCATTCAACTCCAGAGGATCTCGCCGTGCTCTTCCTGTTCCCGGCCCGTTCGCAGTCCTTGCACCACCCCCGGAATTAACCCTTTCCGCAGGTCGTACAAGCTCACACAAGCCATTGAACTGGAAGTATTTAGTGGCTCCAATTGCTTCTAATTATAGCACACCAAAGGGCACGGATTCCGCCTTCCCGCTGGCCGCCAGCTTTGCAGAAGTAGCCACGGACGGAGAGGTCCTGAACCCCCACAAAACAAACAAGGGCAGTAGCGGATTTTCACCGCTTCCTGCCCCATCCCTTGATTCAAAATCCAACCCTGTTTCTCTACTTGGCCTCTTCTGTTCCGGTAATGCCGGAAGTCAGCTCGGTCCGCAGATTCTGGGAATCGCTCAGTATCGTAAATAACAGAGCGTTTCCCTTCGCCGTGGTGACCACCAGCGTCTCAAAAACCGGTGCGCTCGGATCAGGACTCTGATAATCCGCCCGGCTCAGCTTCAGACTTCCCCCCTGGCTTTCTCCCTGCGGACCCGCTGCCTTCATTCCGTACGTCTCTTCCTGCCCAGCGAATTTCTGCACAATCTCTTTCGCCGTCCCGCCCGGCCTCAGTTGCACCGCCTTGATCTCCACTCGCCCGGTTCCAGTGTGGGATTGAACCTCCAGCAGCACGCACTGGTCTTTGGGACATCCTCCCTGCTTGGAAATTTGTTCCGGTCCGCGGATGACCTTCCAGTCTTTTGGGATTGTGTAAGTAAAGCCGAAAAACGGGTTCGTGTAGACGTTGTTGCGCACCGATCCTTTGCCGGCCGTAGGATCAATCCCTGCGCCGTCGGTGCCTTGCGCCATGGCGGCGCCAGACGTGGCGAGAACAACCATCAATACCACCCTGCAAATGAACATGGATTCGCTCCCAACAGGCAAGCATCGCTTGCCTGTAAAGCCCTGATGGGCAAAATCGGGCAAGAGCGTATCACAAAACAGGCGGGAATTACTGTCGTGCAGGACTACTCTTCTTGAAGAAAACCGGACATTCTACGTCGTTTCCACACCAGAAGTATCCTTAATTTTTGGGCGGACCCTCAGCCGTTACCTCATATCCTCATGGGCATTACCACGTAGCGGTATTTGAAGTCGGCGTCCCCATTTTCCGAGGGCCGCAACTGCCCCGCCGACTGCGGATCTTTCAGCTCCAGGCGGATTTCGTCCGTCGTCGCCGCCTTGAAAAAGTCCAGCAGGTACTGGCTGTTGAATCCGATAATCAGTGGATCCGACTGGTAGACCGTCTCCACCGAGTCCTCCGATTCCCCCGCCTCGCTTGAACTGGACGACACTCTGAGCTCATCCTTTTCCAGCTTCAGCTTGATCGCCCCCGAGCGCTCATCCGCAAACTGCGCCACACGCTGAATTGCCGACGCGATATCCCCGCACCGCACCACCACAATCTTGTTGTTGTCCTTGGGAAGTACGGCTTCAAAGTTCGGAAACTGCCCGGTCAACTGCCGCGAGGTCAGCAACCTTCCTCCCACCCGGAAAAACAGCGTGGACTCATCCTTCGCAAACTCAACGTTCTCTCCATCAAAATCGCTCAGCAGCGAATTCAGCTCCGCCATCGCCTTTCTCGGCACCAGCGTGCGGATTTCCCCCGCCAGCCCGTTAAAGCGTGCACTGCTGTTTTCTATATGCGCCAGCCGGTGCCCATCGGTCGCCACCATCGCCATCGACTCCGCCTTCAGA
>DASZRZ010000296.1:0-8415 GCA_035548935.1 Terriglobales bacterium | reverse complement strand
TGTGCTCTGGCTCAACAGGCAGTTGGCATCGATGGCCGCATGCGTCGCCCAGGGATGAATCTGCTCCAGAGGAAAGTCCTTCGCCACCAGCTTGACCCGGTCGCCATACGTGGACATCACCTCGTGCAGCGCCTTGAACATGCTCGCGCAGAATGGGCACTGGAAGTCGTCGTAGTTAACGATGGTGACCTTGGGGTTCTGGGCGCCGCGAGTGGGCCGCCCGCGCAGGTCGATCTTCTGCATCAGCTCGGCATAGGGATCTTTTCGCAGGTCGAGGCGGGTGAGCCGCAGCAGCGTACTGCCGTCTTTGGCCACCAGGAAGTCCTGCTTTTGCCTGCGCTCACCCTGCACGAAGGTTATCTCGATGGAATCGTAATTCGGAAATTCCGTGCTCGCCTTGCGCGCACCGATCTCAACCTTCACCGAGCCGGGAACGCTGAAGGTGGTGCGCACCTGGCGCTCAATACGGCGGCTGAGTTCGATGGACGGCCCCTGGGCCGAGCATCCCACAACCAACAGGAGAAAAAACAAAAAGGTGCGCCGGAAAAGCAACAAGGAGAACCGCCTCAGCATGCAGATTCCACGATTGAATGCAGGGGTAATTATCTCACGGGATAGAAGGGCGCCGCCGCCGGGAACGCCGCCCTGCGGTCAATACCCGGCACCAGCGGCCCGGAATGCCTCAGCTTTTCACTCCGCCAAGCATCGACACGGGCAGCACGGCATTCATGGACCCGGAGCGGAACCCTTCCATATCAAGCGTCACGTATGCGAAGCCGAGGGCTTTGAAGATGCGGGTGAATTCCGCGGCCATCGGGAGGCTCATCGCCCGGGGCAGCTCATCACGCGAGATTTCAATGCGAGCGATCTGGCCGTGGTGGCGCACGCGGAACTGCCGGAAACCCAGCGCGCGCAACGCCTCTTCGCCCTCTTCCACCTGCTTGAGAGCTTCGAGCGTAACTGGACGCCCGTACTCAATGCGCGAGGACAGACACGCGGCAGAGGGCTTGTCCCATATCCGCAACCCGGCCTCGCGCGCGAGCTGCCGGATGTCGTCTTTGCTGAGACCGGCGTCGAGCAGCGGCGCTGCCACCCCGTGAAGTTGTGCCGCACTCTGGCCCGGGCGGAAGTCTCCCTGATCGTCGAGATTAACGCCATACGCAATGCTCTCGAAACCGCGCGCGGCGCGCAGCTCCTCCATGGCAACAAAAAGCTCGTCTTTGCAGAAGAAGCAGCGGCGCGAGTCGTTGCGCGCATAATCCGGATTCTCCATCTCGGAGGTGCTGAGCACTTCGAGCGGAAAACCCTGCTCCCGGGCAAACGCGATTGCTTCCTGAAGCTCGCTGCGGGGCAAACTGGGAGAGTCGGCGATTACCGCCAGCATCTCGCTTCCCAGGGCTTGATGCGTGGCCCAGGCAAGGAACGCGGAATCCACGCCGCCGGAGTAGGCAACCAGCGTGCGCCCGAGGGTACGTAAGCGGGCTACGAGCGCGGCATTCCTGGCAGCTAGGTCCATGGATAGATTAAAGCACACGGCACGAGCAAAGGGGGCAAGCGTAACGACAAGGGCCTGAACGGCGCGCTACTTCATCCTCTGGCTCAACCAATCAGAACAATCGTTCCTGGCGGCGCATATTGCCGAAGGTTCCTACATTTGTAAGGCTCAGCGAAAAGCGGAACTGATTCTCATTGCGCACCGATCCGAGCGCGAAGCGCCGGTATTCAAAGCTCACCCCGCAACAGTCCCAGTTGTAGCTGCTCTGGAAGCCGGAATACTGCAGGAAGCGCTCAAAGACGTCGAAGCCGATGTTTCCCGCCACGCTCAGGCCGCGCTTATCATTCGGGCTGCCATAGCCCACCAGCCATCGGAACTGGTTGAACTCGCTGGGGGACGGAGTGGGCGTCGAGACGAAGACCTCGCCCGGCGTTCGCAGAAAGGCATGGCTCCCTGCCAGGAAAAACTCGTTATGGCGCAGGCTCGCAATGGCCGTGCTGGCGCTGATCCGTCCCATGCGGACGTCATAGTCGAGGTTCCATTGCAAATCGGTATTGCGGCTGGTTTCAATCCGCAGCCGCGAAACAATAGGCGAAAAGCGCCGCGGCTCTGTAAGAAAGGCGATGCCGGTCAACTCTTCGGTTGTGGTGAAGACATTGCGCTGCCCGGCAACCAGGGCTCCTCCGAAGGTTTTATCAAGAAATGTCTTTTGCGCCACCTCCCAGCGAAGAATTTCCCGGGCGATGGGAACTCCCGGGCTGCAGGTTTCAGCCGTGCTCCCTTTGCCGGCCAGTCCCATTTCGAGCGAGGCGCGGCCCTCTCCCGCCGGAGCATATGTGTTCTCCAGGGTGCGCTCCGGCTCGCAATTCGTGTCCGGATGCGAGCTCTTGGAGTAGATGCGGTTTACGATCGCGTACTCCACCTCGTTGGTGTTGGAAAGAATGTCGCGCCAGTCGAAGCGGATGATGCGCGTCGCATTATCCACCCCGGTGACAAAGCGGTAGTTCAATCGGGGTTCGATGGTGTGTTTCAACGTGCGGTCGAAGACTTTGCGTTCGAAGATGCGGGAAAGCGATGGAGGACGCAGTTCGAACGAGCCCTCCATGGCCCGGCGGTTCACGGAGAGGTCGGCTACCTGCCCAGGTCCGGCAACCGCGGTGCGGCTTTGCGTGTAGTAGGTATCGCGCAGCGCTCCTTCCGCCCGCAACGACCAGCCTCGCAGGAACAGCGGAAGCGAGAGACGTGGAAAGGCATCCACGCGGCCCACCATGGGCTTGGTAACAAAGTTGGGCTCGCTGCGGGAAACGCTCTCCAGGGCCACATCATAAGACCAATGGAAGGGAGACGTGCCCACCCGGTGCTCTACGGAATTCAGGTCGAGGCTGGGGGCTCGCACCAGCGTAATGAGGTCTCCGCGCGTGGTGCTTTGGAAGTTCTGGTAGCGCGAGGCGCGCAGGTTAAAGAAGAAGCCATTCTGGATCTTGGAGATGAAGGCGTTCGAGCGCACCTCCGAGTTCACCGCCTGCGTAAACGACTGGGCAAAGGCCAGCCGGAACACGAATGAGCTCAGGTACTCGATATCGGCTACCGCGCGGGTATCGTGCGGCAGCTGTACCTCGCCGTTAAGGTGGACATCCTGCCCGCCCTGATCGGTGCGGGGAGTTCCCGTTCCGCGATCCAGCACTCCGTAGTAATCGGCGTTAAGAAAGGACTGGCGCGAAGGCCGCGAGCGGAAGCTGCCATGCTGCGCCCATCCGCGGCGGGAGAAGTATTCCGCCCCCACGGTCGTGTCCATGCTGCGGTTGATGGCCCAATAAAAGGATTCCCCCAGAATCGTTCCCCGCCGCGACGACTGCCCGATGGTGGGAATTAAAAATCCGCTCTCCCTCCCAATGCTGTTAACCGGGTGCTGCAGATAGGGGAGATAGAACACCGGAAGCCCCAGCAGCCGGAAGGTGCTGTGATAGAGGCGAGCCTCATCTCCGGCGACCACGTCGGCCTTCTCCACCGCGAACACCCACTTGGGGTTGGGAAGTTCGCAGGAGGTTACGCTGCCATTGTGCACAATGATCCGGTCGCGCCCGGCTTTTTCCACGCGCTTGCCCTGGAAATAGAACGGGCTTGCCGAGGTCAGTTGGACACTGCTGCCCCGGAAGCGCATCCCGGTCGTCCCCCTCACTTCCTGGAAGACTCCAACCTGTGTGCGGATGTTGTAAGTGGCCCGCGCCGCCTCCAGGTGTTCATGGTGTTCGCCACCATCGAGCATTACGCGGTCGTTGGCTACAGCTTCTCCGGTTGCAGCGTTATAGGTGACCTCCTGCGCGCGCAGCACAAATCCGCTATAGGTGATCTGGACGTCGCCGGTAAGACGGTATACATCTCCCACTTTTTCCTGGCGGAGAGCTTCAATCGTCGCTTCGCTGGTGGCGCGCTCTGCCACCCGCCGGTGTGGACGAAATCGGGAAGGTGCGGCGCCAGGGGCCGCCTGCGCGGCGGGAACCTGTGCATGCAACCGGCTGGTAACTACGGAGACGAGCACGAACAGATGACAAACCCCAAGCGCCATGGTAAGGAATCGAGTGCGGCTCGTCATCTGATTCCGGACAGTAGCACGACGAACGCCAGCGAAGCAAAATGCGGACGGCTTTGCTGCTGGCCGCAGTAAGCTGGCCACCGTAAGAGAAGCCATACGTATTGGGAACCATGGAAAATTCTTTGGAAAAAAACTTCGACTGGCGCAATGAAGTGGCCTCGCGGGTGAACAGCTATCAGGTGCGCCGGAAGCTCCCTCCCCGGGAGCGTTCGATGCGGCTGAACTTCGACCCCCTGCCACAGGAACCGGCCGTCGACCTGGTCTGGGAACCTGCGGTCAGGAATTCTGCTTTCCTCCAGTCGCGCCCCGTGCATATCCCCGCCGCGCTCCGCAACATTCCGCCCGAGCCGGCCCCATTCGAACCACAGTCCGTTTTGGAACAGTTACCCGTCGCCATGGAAGAGAGCTCTCCCCTGGCAGTTCTGGAAAACACAGTTTTGGAAAACGAAGTTCCCGAAGTAGCCGTTCTGGAAAATATCGCTCTGGAAGAAGTTCCGGAAGAAGACCAAACAGCCGGGCCGCCGTTCACATTGCAGGAAGCGCAGAATTACCCTTCAACCCCGGAAGACAATATCCTGCACTTTCCCCGTCCCGCTGTGTATCCCGCTTATTACGAAGAGCTCGCGGAACCGGTGCTCGACCGCCCCCGTATCCTGGACGTCCCCGAGGGATTGCAGCTGAACCTCACCCCCCTATCGGATATCGGTCTGGGAGCCTGCGAAGATGCAGACGCCCGTCAGCGGTTGGAGATCGAGGTTCCCCTGCAGGTCGCCTCGTTTGGCAGCCGTGCCCTTGCGGCGGCGGTGGACTTGGTTGTGACCATGGCAGCGGCAGCGGTCTTCGCGGTGGTTGTTTTGCAATGGCCCGTGCAGCTTCCCGCAACGCGTCTCGGGGCGGCCCTGGCTCCGGCGGTGGTTTGTGTTCTGTGGGCGGCCTATCAATACATCTTTCTGGTGTACGCGGGAACAACCCTCGGAATGCAGGCATTAGGCCTGCGCCTAAAGTCCTTCGAAAGCGGCCCCGTGGACAGGAACCGGCGCAGATGGCGCGCACTGGGCATCCTGTGTTCCAGCCTTCCCCTGGGCCTGGGTCTGGCTTGGGCTTTCTTCGATGAAGATTCCCTCTGCTGGCACGACCGCATCAGCCATTCCTACGTAACCCGCCTGTCATAAGGGAAAAGTAAGTCCGCCGCAATCGCCTAGCGGGTGTACTATCGGCGCCATGAAGGTGCTGGTTACGGGCGCTGGTGGCACGGTTGGCTCGGCACTCATGCCAGCTCTCGCCAAACGCGGCCATGAGGCCGTGCGGCTGGTTCGGCGGGCGCCACGGAGCGCCAGCGAATTGCTGTGGAATCCCAACGGCCAACCCGACCCCAAACTGGTGGACGGAGCTTCGGCAATCGTTCACCTCGCGGGCGAATCCATCGCAGGCGGGCGCTGGTCAGCGGAGAAAAAATCCGCCATCCGCGACAGCCGCGTTCTCGGCACTCGAACCATCGCCAAATCGATTCTTGCGGCGGCGAATCCTCCCACGGTTCTGGTCTCGGGCTCCGCCATCGGCTACTACGGAAGCCGGGGGGATGAAGTTCTCACCGAAAAAAGCGCCGCGGGCAGCGGATTTCTGGCAGACGTCTGCCGCGCATGGGAGGACGAAGCGCAGGCGGCCCGCCCTGCCGGAACCCGCGTGGTAATGCTGCGCACCAGTGTGGTTCTTGCTCCCGGAGGCGGAGCGCTGCCGAAGATGCTGCCGCCCTTCCGCATGGGCCTGGGTGGAAGAATCGGCAGCGGCGCGCAGTGGTGGAGCTGGATCGCGCTTCCCGATCTCATCGAACTGATCCTCGCGGCCCTTACCGACGGCAAATTCCAGGGGCCGTTGAATGCCGCCTCTCCGAACCCGGTCACCAATCTGGAGTTCACCAAAACCCTGGGACATGTATTGCATCGTCCCACGATATTCCCTGTTCCCGCGCTGGCCGTAAAGATTGCCTTCGGGGAGATGGGCGAAGAGCTTCTGCTGGCGAGCCAGCGGGTGCAGCCGGCGGCGTCCCTCGCCGCGGGCTTCCAGTTTCAGCATTCCGGCCTGGAATCCGCGCTGAAGGCGATCCTCTAAATCCCGCCTCTCAGTGTTCGCGGGCGGTGATGACCGTAACGCGAACGGCCGAGGGAGAGACCACCCGTACCATGGGATCGGTAACGTAGGGCTTGGCGGTAAATGTGGCCCGGCCTACAACTCCGGTCGCGTCGATGGGGTCGGTTATGGCGGCCTCAACGCTTTGCACATGCCGCTCGGGGCCCGACAAAAGCACGGTCGGCGGATCGGTGGTAACCCGGGCAATGCGGTATCCACTGGCCAGATCGCCGGTGACGCGGGGCTGCACCTCCACCTGGCGGCTGGCGCGTTGATCGAGGCTGATGCGGAACTGCCCGGGGACAACCTGCACCACTTCAAGGCTCGTGGGAATTCCAATCTGCTGTGGGTTCAGATCGTAGGTCCGCTCCCCCGGCTTTGCCTTCTCCAGATCGACAACCGTGTGAATCTCCGATGGAGTGAGCTGCCGTATGGCGTTCACCGGCCCACGCACCCGCACCTGTGCCTGCGGAACCCGCTCGGAGCTGATCTCAAGATTCTCCGGGGCATTGTGAAATTCAATGGGTACGTTGAGCACAACCTCGGCGGCGGGCTCGTGCGCCACCGCGGACCACAGAAGCACCGCCGCGCTCAGCGACAGCACTTTGAGTCCGATATTGTTCCACACGTAGTTTCGAAGGATGGTCATGAATTACGCCGGTTCATTCACACTGCTGCCCAATGCTTCGCCTGCCATCAATCTCCCGGATTTTCGGGCCGGGGAACCCGGTCGAATCGCGGAATCTTTTCATCCACCGGTTCGGTGACCGGCGTCGGCAGTGCGGAGGAGGGAACGTAGCGCCGCAACAGTTCGCTCATCCGTGCCCGCAACTGCTCTACGGTAATATCGCGCTCAATGCTTCCGCCTGCGGCAATGCTGATCGCGCCGGTCTCCTCGGAAACAATCACGGCAATTGCGTCGGTCTCTTCCGTAATGCCGATTCCCGCGCGGTGGCGCGTACCCTGCTGTGTGGAGAGCACCGGATTCATCGAAAGCGGCAGAAAGCAGGCCGCCGCCGCAATGCGGTCCTTCTGCACAATCACCGCGCCATCGTGAAGCGGCGCGCTGGGCCGGAAAATGGTGGCCAGCAGATCGTAGGAAAGATGCGCGTCCATGGGAACTCCGCTTTCTATGTAGGTGCGGAGGCCTATATCGCGCTCAATCACGATCAATGCGCCGGTCTGGTTCTGGGAGAACAAGTTGGCGGCAAGCACAATGTCGTCGTAGGTTTCGGCAATGGCCTGCGAGACGCGGGAAAAAGTCAGTCTGCGCCCCACTTTGAGAAGCGCATATCGAATCTCTGCCTGGAAAACCACGATGAGCGCGAAGATGGCATACGGAAGAAGCATGCCAACCAGCCAGTTCATGGTCTTGAAATTTCCCAGCTGTCCGGCATAAAACGCCAGCGCCAGCCCGCCCACTCCAAGCAGCAGAGGAATGGCGCGCGTGCCCTTCATCATCAACAGGAATTCGTAGATCAGCAGGGCAACAAGAAGTATGTCGATAATGGAAGCTATCGACACGCCGGGCCATCGCCAGTAGATGTGCGTCGTCACTTGGCTACCTGAAACCTTCAGATGGCAGGGTTCGAGCCTTCAAGACAGGATTCGTTCACAACCTCGGAATATTGTAACTTCGCTTCGCTCAGGATGACAGTGCGGGATTTCCCCCATCGCACACCATGCTGGAATCGGCGCTTTGGCGGGCTCCTCCTCCGGCTTTGTTCACGGCAGTCTCTCTTTCACCGTGGTGCGCAGGGTGCCTTGATATAAGCGCGCGGTGAGCTCTTCGCCCGGACTTACCTGGGCGGAATTTTTAACCAGGTTTCCCTTCGCATCGAAAACCAGTGCGTAGCCGCGCTCCAGTATGTTCAGCGGTGAGAGCGCCTGAATGCGTCCGGCAAGCTGGTCGCTTCGCGAGCGCAAGCGCATTAGGATCGCCCGGGCGGCAGAATCGAGCGCCCATGTGCGGCCTTCCAGTTGGCGGCGGATTTCTTCCAGCCGGTAGCGCATGTCCTGCGAGCGCAGCCGCGTGGCGGCGGTTTCCAAACGGCGGCTCGACTGGCGCAGGAACCCGCGCTGTGCCGAGGCCATCCGGAAGTGGAGATCGTCGATCCGCTGCTGCCGCCGCGAAATAAGCTCCCGCATGCGTGGGAACGCGCTGTGCTGCACAAACTTCACCAGGTGCTGGCGCGTAATG
>DASZRZ010000295.1:0-3253 GCA_035548935.1 Terriglobales bacterium | reverse complement strand
TTCCGTGGTCCCGGCTGGCCCATGTTGCCCGGGGCAAGCGGCGCGAAACCATGTTGAGCTACTACGGACCGCTTTCCCTTCCCCTGCTGCTGATCCTGTGGGCAATGGGACTGATCTTCGGTTTCGCTCTGGTTCAATGGTCGCTGCAGGAGCCGCTCTCCGGACACCGCGCCATCGGCGATTTCCGCAATTATCTCTACATGAGCGGAACCACCTTCTTTACGCTCGGCTTCGGAGATGTTGTTCCCACACAGTTTCTGGGAGAAGCCCTGGCGGTGCTGGAGTCGGGAACGGGATTTGGTTTTCTGGCCCTTGTGCTGGGATATCTGCCTGTGCTCTATCAGGCGTTTTCGAGACGCGAGGTCAGCATCTCCCTGCTCGACGCGCGGGCGGGGTCGCCTCCTACCGCCGCCGAACTTCTGCGCCGCCAGCAGCAGGATCACGGCATGGATGCCCTGCCGCAACTGCTGGCCGATTGGGAACGATGGTCCGCCGAACTGATGGAGAGCCACCTTTCGTATCCGGTTCTGGCCTACTTCCGCTCGCAGCACGACAGCCAGAACTGGCTGGCCGCGCTCACCGCAGTGCTGGATGTAAGCGCGGTGGCCATGGTGGGATGTCCCAGCTCTTACCGGCGGCAGGCTCATCTCACGTTCGCTATGGCACGGCATGCGGTGGTGGATATCACGCAAGTTTTCGGAGTTCCGCCGCGGCAACCGGCGAAGGACCGACTCACGCAGGACGACTGGACCCGAATCCAGATCTTGCTGGCGCCCACGAACAGCTGCGACCCCGTCGGCGGATTTGAAGAGCTGGCCAAGCTGCGCGCACGCTACGAACCCTATGTGGAAGCGCTCGCACAGTTCCTGTGCTTTCAACTTCCGGGCTGGACCCCAGCGCAGTTTAAGGCCGACAACTGGGAGACCAGCGCCTGGGACCGCGCCACGGGAACCCGCCGGCCGCTGGTTGCCGAAGAGGAACACTTCTAGAATCCGCTGAAAATAGACAGTCCACTGAAATGCGAAAAGCCTCCGCAGTGGAGGCCTTCGCAATCGATATCTTTCGGATTCACTTAAATAGAACCCGAGGCAATGGTCGCGGCTTAGCTGCCGGACTCTTTACGAACTGCGGCTTCAGCAGCCTCAAATCCAACCTTGGAGTGGGTGCCATCGCAGAAAGGTTTATTCACCGAGGCTCCGCAGCGGCACAGCGAAATTCCGGGTTTTCCCGTCAGATCGTAGCGATTCCCCTCGGTATCGTAGAGTTCCACGTTTTCCAGACCTTCCACCCGGTAAGGCCCATTTTTTTTAATCGTGATTTTTACCTGAGACACTTTTTCCTCCTGCGATCTATGTGACGGTGAAATTCGACGGCATCGCCATGGTAGCATCCCCAACCGCCGCCAACTGAGGTCAGGCCAAAAGCGGCCAGAAATCCGCTTTCTATGGCATCACCCACAGGGCGTTTCTCTTCGGAGTAAAACCGACAGGGATACGGGCGATCTCCTTCTTCGACGCGATATCGACGACAGAAACGTCGCTGGTATTGGTGTTGGAAACATAAGCTCGTTTGCCGTCAGGGGTGATCGTGACCCAGTTGGCGCCCTTGCCTTCGAGTTCGGCGGTTCCCACCAGATTCATTCCGGGCAGCGAATAAAAATATAGAGCGGCGTTCAGGCGGCTAGCGGCCAGCAGTGTCTTGCCATCCGGCGTCAAGGCCAGGCCGTGGGCGATTTCGCCGCGCGTGGGAACGGAGGTCCGTCCAGCCGCAATCGGCGGGAATGGGATTCGCTTGATCTCCTTGCGGGTAGCGAAGTCCACCACAACCAGACCGTTAAAGTCATTCAGCTCCAGAAAAAGCCATTGGGTGGAGCCATCGGGATTGGTAGAGAGCGAGATGGGACGCACTCCCAGGTCCAGTGGTATGGATGCCACCAACTGTTCGCTGCGAGCGTCAACCACCTGCACCGCATTCCCCTCCACGGACCCACCGAGCACATACCTGCCGTCAGGCGTGGCGTAGGTATTGTGTATGGTCATGCGCGTATCGATGGTCTTTGTTTTTTGCAGAGACGTTGTATCGATCACGTCGATTCCGCCCGGCTCCTGCCGTATCGCGACATAGACGCGCCTGCCATCGGGAGCAATTGCAATGTTATTGGGCTTGCCGCTGAGCGGAATGCGCTTGATGATCCCCAATGTCCTGCCGTCCACGACGACCACAGTCCGCTCGGATTCGGCGCTCACATAAAGCCGGCTTCCATCCGGCGAGGCCACTACTCCGTGATTGGTTTCGATTCCGGAAATCTCCCCCACAACCTCACCGCTGGTGGGGTCAATGACATGGATGTTATCCCCGGCGCTGTTGGTCTGGAGAATGCGGACCTTGCTCCCGGTCGGGGTAATCCGCGCTCCATAGGCCCACGCTTTCAGAATCAGCCATTCCGGATCGGACTGGGAGCTGAAGTGTTTGCCGCCAATGTGAACGGCATCGCCGCCGGCCGCTTCCGCCAGCGGATGCCGCAGCAGCGGACTCTGCATGCTTCCAGGAATGACCTTGTGGGAAAATTCCGCAAAGTTCTTGCGCGAGTCCTCTTCGCTCCACAATGCGCCCCCCGTGGGAGGCGGCACCAGCGAGGGATGGAGTCTAGTGCCCGGCTCCCCGTGGCATGCGACACAACGGGCATGTCCGGGCCGCTTGGCCAGAAAGATCGGCTGCACACGGGTCCGAAAGAACTCAAAATCCAGAGACGTAGCAGCCCCTTCGCGGGAAGAAGCTGCTCCCGCGGAATCCTTTGATTGTGCGGACTGGCTCCATAGCATGGAGGGTCCACAAAGAAAGAATCCGCAAACAAATGCGGACAAGATCATTGGCCGGAAAATAGCTGCGCGCACAATTCTCTCCTGCACTGTGACAATCTCTGGCCCGGACGGGGCCGCACAATTGTACGGGAAGCAGCAAAACCGGCGTGGACTAGGGCAGCATTCCCAGGGTATTCCGCTTGGGAACCGAACCGACGGGGATACGGGCAATCTCTTTCATCGACTTCAGGTCCACCACCGAAACGTCATCGGTCATGGTGTTTGCCACATACGCCCGCCGGACATCCGGAGTGAGTGAAATCCATGCGGAACCTTTGCCGCCTAGATAGGCGGTTCCCGTCACCTTCAACTCCGGCAGTGAGTAGGAATACAGAGCGGCGTTGATGCGGCTGCATATCAGGAGCGTTTTCTGATCCGGCGTCACTGCCATG
>DASZRZ010000294.1:0-8602 GCA_035548935.1 Terriglobales bacterium | reverse complement strand
AATACTTTGTGAGGATCAGGCCGGATCACGACATACACAATTTCATCGGTCGTTATCTCGGTAAAAACGTGGGGGGTGTTGGCCGGGATGATCACGACATCTCCGGGCCCTACCTTCTGGCTTGTTCCGTTCAGCACCTGGCTTCCGTGAGTACCGGGACCGTTGGGCTGACCCGGATCATCCGTGCGCTGCACGTCCTTGATGGTGCCGCCGGTCAACAGCGTCCCGCTTCCTTCAATGATGTGATAAACCTCGGCAACCTCATTATGGGCAACCCCGCCCTTGGGACCGGCGGAAGCCTTGGCGCGGCGCACAATTCCCACCGCCAGGTTATATTCGCCGTTCACGTTAACGACGCGAACCTGCCGGTCAGGACCCGGCACTTGCCTCTTCAATGCCGCCTGCAAATCAGCGTTGCTGATGTAGGTTGCGGGTGGTGCTCCCGCCGCACTTGAGGAATTCGATTTGCCCTGTGCCCTCGTATGATTCACCATCCACAGGGAAAACAGAAGTACAACCGTGCCTAAAACTGCTTTCTGCATTTTTCTCTCCACAATCATCTCCTGGTGCGCCTCTTGCGTGTTGGAACGGTGTGTTCAGAAAGAGCTGCCAGTCCGGACAAGGAAGCTACTTATTTTCTTCCTTAATGGCTTCCATGTTGAGCCCCAGCATCCTTGCCCCATTCTCCTTGAACATCATGTCGATCTCCCGCTCGGTAATTCCTCGGGCGCGAAGTCCTCTGGCAATCATGACCATGCAATCGGTCGGCAAAGGATTCACCATCTGCCCGCAATCAGAGCCAATCACGATCGAATTCGCCCCAATCGCGTGGATCTTCTCCACCGCATCGCGAATCTGTTCCTGCGCGTTCTGCCGCGCAAAGTCGAAGCCCGTAAACTCGATGAAAGCACCGAGCTTCACCAGCTCCTGCAGCCTCGGAATCGATAGCCGGCGTCCATGCGTGATCAGTACCTGGAGCCCCTGCGCACGGCCCTCCTTGGCGAGTAGCAGGTGTTCCTCCGCGGTGGCGTGTCCGGTGGCGAGCACCAGCCTTCCATTGCTGTCAACGGTCCGGATCTTCGCCATGGTGGCGATGAGATACTTCACCTCCGGGAGCAGTTCGCCATTGCGAGTGGTCGGCACAAATCTCGGCGCGTCGGGAGGCATGAACAGCATCCATGGCCGGGCAGAGGCAATCCTCTCGGGTGATTCGTCTCTCGTACTGAAGTAGGAATCCAGGGTCGGCATCTCTACAATCCGTCCCCAGCCGCCTTTGATCTGCGAAAAGTGATGAACCGCGGCTACGTTGATTCCACCCTCGGCGAAATTCAGCGGCATCCGGCCAAAAACCTGTAATCCGGGCGTTACGTGCTTGCGTACCAGATACGCGACCGCCGCCGAGTCGGGATCGAGATGGGTCTTGAACACGAAACCCCGCATGCCGCGCGCCTCTGCCATTACCGCCTGGTCCACGGCATCAATAGCCCGCACCTGGCCGCTTGATCCCGGCGCATCCGGATCAAGGTGCGCGTGGATATCGATCGCCCCCACCAGGGCGGGATCGGTCATGCCCAAATCCACCGGGCCTCGTGTGGGATTAATCTGTGGGTAGTCTTCCGACTCCGGCACCGCTGCCGGTGCTGCCTTGGCTTTTGCCTCTGCTTCACCACCGGCAGCTCTTTGCGCTCTGCTGATGGTTACAATTCCCAGACCGGCCAGCACCAGTGAGACAACAACACCACGCAACCAGATTTTCGAACCAGCTTCTTTCATCCTGAATTCCCTGTTCCTTTATTCAAACGTGCTGCGATTGCGGACATGGAAACCGTTTCCAGGTCCGCAATCGCGATCTGTTGCAATATTTATGCTAAGGAATGTTGGTTTGAGTGTGGATATGGACCAGCGCATAGACCAGGCCACCCGGGTCAGGCTGAGCCTGATGCCATGTCCTGGGGGGAATCAGCGCCCAATCCCCCGCCTTCACCTTGTAGGATGTGCCACCCACGATCGGGCCGCCGTTAAATTGTCCCGGACTCGAACTGTGCTGCTTTTCCGCATGGCCGCCGAGAACAATGCTCCCGGTACCGGAGATGACGATGTAAATCTGAGTCTTGTCTTCGTGCATCTCGCCATCGTCCCAACGGCTTTCCATCTTTGAGATTCTGGTCATCTTCGGCGGATCGTAGTACTCGCGCTTCCACAAGTTGACCCGGTAGATCGGGGTTGCGGCCATAAGAGGCCCCTTTCCCGATACGACCATCTTCTTCAAATCCTCGGCCGACCAAAACAGCCCTTTGCCCTCCAGGAAGGTCAAGGGAGTCTTGAGTTGCTCCCCCTCTTCCTGGGCATGCACTGTCATGCGCGAGTTCGCCGCGAAGCCGGCAAAAAACATCACTGCGCCTAACAATCCCGCGTACAGATATTTCTTACTCATCACATCTCCGAGCCGAGAAAGTCCCGGCGCATTTCAATGGGTTATAAACTCCGCTTTCGCCAAACAGTTTCGCCGCTTCAGTTTAGAAAACGTACTTCAGAGCAAACTGAATCAGCCGCGGATTGACGGCTGTGCTGGTGATCTGTCCAAACGTGGTCTTGGAGAAATCCAGCTGGGCTCCCGTTGGATTGGCGAACTGCGCATGGTTGAAGAGATTGAAGAACTCCGCCCGGAAAACCAGGTTGGCATCCTCGTGCAGCCCGCCAACCTTGGTGATCTTCTGAACGGTTCCGTCAAAGTTGAACTGGCCAGGGCCAAGGATGATGCCAAGACCCGAGTTCCCCCATCCGGCTCCACCGGTTCCGGTGGTAGTAGCTCCCACCGTCGGGAGCGCTCCGAATGCAGCCTTATTGAAGTAGCCGAGTCCACCGGTTGCGCCCCCCAGCCGCTCGCTAACCGAGCCGGAAGTCGCCACATTGCCATTGCTCATGCCCGGAGCAAATTGAGCCGTGGAAGTGAGGGTCGCACCAGGCCCAAATCCATAGATGGCGCCGCCACGGGTGTCCGTGATGGTCAGCGGTGTACCGGTCTGTACCACCGTCACACCCGCCAGGCTCCAGCCGCTGGCAATCTTGTCCAGGAAGCCCTCATGATGGCCGAAGGGCAACTCGTAGCTGTAATTAACCGTAAGCCGGTGCGGACGGTACGCCGGATTCAGACCATACGGACGCGGTGCATTCGGATCGCCGAAAGAGTAGAAGCTCGTCGTCGTCAATCCACGGCTGAATGTATACGCCGCTTGAAACTGCACCCCATGGGAAAGCTGCTTTCTTACCGTGGCCTGCAGACTGTTGTACTTCGAGTCGCCTCTGGTGTCGTCCACGCCCAAACCGCCCGGAGCAAAGCCCAGGTAGGGCACTCGCAGTGAGGCGTTTCCGGTCGTATTCGTCGTTACTCCATTGATGGGATTGGCCACACTCGCCAACTGGGCAGCGTTGATCTGGTGCTCAAGCTGCAAGGACAGAAATCCGTCCGGAGCCTGATGAATCGACCGGGTTCCGACATAGCCTAACTCCAGCACCCACTTCGACAGAAACTCATACTGAACATTCAAGTTCCATTCGTAGGTCACCGGGTTCAGATACTGGGGATCCATCAAAATCACGCTCAGGTTCGAACTTGCGCCCGTGGTTAGATTCGTCCAGCGAGGCGACCATCCGAGCGAACTCGGCGCATAAGGCACCGCCGAAGTCGAAAAGTAGTTCGCCGCGGCGGCCTTGAATACTGGGACCTGATACGGATAGGCCTGCGCCGAACTCTTGATGTAGGTGCTTTCGCCGATGCGATCATAGAAATAGCCCGCGCCGCCTCGTACTACGAAGCGGTCACTTGCCAGCGGCTTCCAGGCAAAACCTACGCGCGGCGCGAAGTTCTTGAGCGACGGACTGTTCTGCGAAAGGATTTTGTGGTTGCTCTGATAAAGTCCGCCCACCGTTGGCGCGGGATTCAGCGACGCATTGTAGTTCGATGGCACCACAAATCCCGCCAGCGTTCCGGTCGCAGGGGTCGATCCCGGGATCGGAACCGTATTGATCAGGCTCGGCCATACATTCGTATTCTGGCCCTGGGTATCAGAGTTCAGGCCGTTGTATTCCCACCGCAGGCCAACATTCACAGTCAGATTGCTGGACAGCTTGATGTCATCCTGCACAAACGCATTCGAGGCAGCGATCCGGTAGTGATGCAGCGTGCCGCCGGGAGGGGTAATCGATGTGGAAGTACCTGTGCTGGAAACGTTGCTGGTGGAAGTCCCGTTGGTCTGTCCCAAAGTCGCACTCGTTGCACAAGCCGGCGCGCTAACCCCGGGGGCGCAACCCGGCAAGCCCAACAAGAAGTCCTGGAAGGTCTGATAGGTCGTGTTTCCTAATGCGATTCCCGCCAGAAGCCAGTTCTGCCGGTCACGCTCATATTCAAAGCCGGCTCGAATCGTGTGCTTTCCGCGCGACCACGAAATCTGGTCGGCCAGCTCATAGGAGGTAATCGTGTTCGTCGAGGTGCTGCTGGAACCGCCAAACTGCATCAGCCCGGTGATCGTGATCGTATTCAGAGTATCGACCGACGGAATGATCGGCGTGATTCCCACCTGCGTATCGGTGAACTTAACCTGGCTGTCTCCCTGCGCAATTACGCGTTGCAGGGAAAACCGCGCCTCGTTCACTACATTGTTGGACAAAATCGAGGTCAGCTTACCCACCGAATATTGCGTCGTAAACTGTAGCGAGCCCGGTCCACCGGGAAGACAAAGCGTTACCGTTGTTGACGTAACACCGCATCCCATCGAAGCCTCCGACTTCGCACGGCTGTAAAAGTAACGCCCCGAGAACGTATTCTTGTCGTTAATCAGGTAATCGAAGTTGCCGGTCGCCTGGGGCTCCGTGAACTTCGCCGGACTGCTAAAGGTGGTGTTCTGATTGATTCCCGTGGAGGAGCTGGGAACGTAGTAGCTGCCGTCAGCATTCTTCAACTGAAGAATATTAATGGCCACAGGGTTGATGTTGGCGCCGTTGCACGCAACCTGCGTGCCTCCATTGGAAGTGCGTCCAGTGGTTCCAGCAACACCGGTTCCGGTCGGACAGAATGCCGCTCCCAGCGCCGAACGGAATGCCGCGGTGTTCGAACGGTCTCCCTGGGGGATGCCAACCAGGGTCGGAGTTGAATATCCGGCGGGCGCAATTCCGTTCCGCTGCTGCGTCTCCTGAAACGCGCCAAAGAAGAACAGCTTGTCCTTCTTAATCGGTCCACCGATCGTTCCACCATACTGATTCTGGTTCAACACCTGCTTGCCGTTAGCGGCAACCCCGCCGATGGGCGGGCTGATCTTGCGGAAGTAATCGTTCGCGTTGAGCGCCGTATTCCGGAAAAACTCAAAAGCGGTTCCATGGAACTGGTTGGTTCCTGACTTGGTCACCACGTTCACATTGGCGCCCGGCTTACGTCCATAACCGGCATCGTAAAGCGAGGTCTGAATCTTGAATTCCTGAATTGCGTCGGGATTTACGATCGCGATTCCCGGCGTGGAAGCCGAGTCCGACGTCTTTCCATTGGTGGAGAAATTTACGATCGATGCTCCATCCATCGAGTAATTATTCTGTGCAATGCCGGAGCCGTTCACCACGATGTCCTGCGATCCGCGTCCCATACTGGCCGCGTTGTAAACACCCACGTTCGCTCCAGCCGCCAGACCCAGCAGGGTCGTGTAATTGCGCGACGTCAACGGCAGTGCCGTTAGAGTCTGTCCTGCTACCACCGTGCCCAGCGTGGAATTAGTGGTCTGAACCGTCTCTGCCTCCGACTTCACCTCAACCTGCTGCGCCTGTCCGCCCACTTGCAGGACCTGATCCAGCACGGTCGTCTCCGTCACCACCACGGTGATTGAAGGTACTTCAACGGCGCTAAAGCCCGCGGCCTCAAACCGCAGACTGTAGGCGCCAAGCGGCAGAAATCCAAACTTGTATGTACCTTCATTATCAGTTGTCGTGCTGCGGGCCTGGCCCGTGCCCGTACTCTTGGCCGTGACCATTACATTCGGCACCACTGCTCCCGAAGAATCTTTCACGGTCCCCTGCAGTGCACCCGTGGATGCGGTCTGCCCGGAGAGGGAAGAAACCAGAAGAAGAGATAATAAAATCGCAACTCCGCAGAACACCGCGGACGTTCGGGTAAGCAACTGTTTCAGACGGTTCGTACGCATTGGTTTCCTCCCACCAGCATCTAACATACTTCAGGTTTGTACTTGACCTTCGTGGCTGAACTTTAGCCCGCAATCAGGCCTCACAAGCAGCAATCGAATCATGAAGCATCGATTGATGCCTGCTTCTTGTATCACTTTGGGGACAATAGGACGGGACTGAGTTGTGTAAGCACTCAGTTCCATGACTAACTGAGTGCCGAAGAATCTTAGGTTGCCGGTGATTTCTGTGTCTAGCCCACAAAGGTGGTGAGCTGTAGCATTAAAAGCTCACGAGTTATGCCCACACTCAACTCCTCGCAAGCTCCCATGTGCGACTGGACAACTACTTAGTAACCAGCAAACACCAAACACGTGAGAGTTACTTTCAAGACAACTACGATGTTTTCCTACGGCTTTCCCACTAAAGTCGACGGCTTAGCATTTTTCTTGGGACGGAACTTTTGCGTCCTTCCCCCGAAAGTTTCCGCTGCATAGAGATTGCCATCCGAATCGACTGAAAACTGGTGGACACCCCAGAATGCTCCCGGAAATGATCCGTACGTTCCCCACGAACTCAGCAGCTTTCCATTCAGGTCGTACTTAAGAAACTTATTCGTTACCCCATCCGCAACCCATAGATGTTGGTCTGCCGAGATCATGATGTGATACGGCTGCCGTATGTTCTTCCACTCATCCAGGAACTTTCCATTCTCGTCGAAAATCTGGATTCTGCTGTTCGAACGGTCGGCTACATACACACGCCTCTTGGCATCGATGTCGATGGAATGCGGCAGGTCGAACTCCCCCGGTCCGGTTCCCTTCTTTCCCCACGCCAGCAAATACTTGCCATTCTTGTCGAACTTCACCACCCTAGTATTCACATAGCCGTCGCTGATAAAAAACGTTCCATCCGGAAGCCATGCAATGTCGGTGGGCCTTGCGAAGTGCTTATCGTCGTCTCCCGGCACTCCCTTTTCGCCCAGGGTCATCACCAGCTTCTTGCCGTCATTGGTGAACTCGTGGATTTGGTGAAGGCCGTCGTCGATCACCCAAACGTGTTTCTCCGGGTCATAGGGGCTGATTTTGACCTTGTGCGGGCCCCTGCCACCGACGAACAGATGATCGTACTGTGTCCACGATTCCAGCAGCTTTCCATTTCCATCCACGACCAGGATGCAGTTTTCCATGCGCGGCTTGCCGGCCGTCGCCGGCGCGCCAAACGCTCCGTATCCTCCCGTGTAACCTTCTGGAGCCTTCGCCGGAGTTGGCAGTTCCCCACGCTGGACAATAAAGATTTTGTTGGGAGTCTCGGCAAATACTCCACCCTGTGACCCCCAGGTCCAACCAGGATGTCCCAGCGGCTTTGGCCAGTCTGCAACTACCTCGTAGGGGCCGGTCTCTTCTTCCCCGCCTTTTTCCCCGCCTTTGCCCTGGGCGCTGGCCACTGCTACGAATAAACTTCCAGTTAAGGCTGCAAATACAATGATGGCGATCCAGCTAGAAACGGTACGTCGCATTTAGCACCAACCTCAGAATTGAAAACCCTGTGAATCCCTCTGCAAGAAAGGACTAAGTCCGCCTTAACTCATAGCGCAATCTCGCGCACCGCCCCATTCCAGCAGGCAATCGTAAGACTGCATGGCTATCAAGGAATTGAATGGAAAGGCTGCAAAACAAAAACTTCTGAATACTCTTCAGCCGATAGGCAGCGGGGCGAATCTTAAGCCGTTCGTTTTACAAGTGTCCATGCCACAAACGTGGTGGCTACCCAACCCTCACGACACTTATTACGACCCACATACTTTTACCATCTTCTAAACTCAAATCCAGCCTGATTCGTACTAGCGGCATAGAATACCCCCTCTTGGTGCCATGGCTTCACCTTGGAGCGTGTGCTATTAAGAATCGCTTTTGGGTCTTGAGTTGATAAGATTAAATCCAGGACTTTAAATCCAAGACGTTGAATGCAAGCCATTGAATGCAGCATAAAGACACCAGGAGATAAGTGACATGCAATTCATGATTCCTATCCCCGCCGCCTTTCGCAGCACTTTGCGCAACGCTCTCCAACTCGCCGGATTGATGGGAATCGTTGCGGCGCTCTTCGCTCCGCCGCAAGCCTGCGCGCAGGCCGCTCCCCGCATTACCTCCGCGCAGATCGATACCTGGATGACGGAACTCTCCAATTGGGGCCGCTGGGGCAAGGACGATCATCGGGGCACCTTGAATCTCATCACTCCCCAGAAGCAGCGCGAAGCGGCAAAGCTGGTGCACGAAGGCGTTTCCGTATCACTTGCGCACACCCTGGAAAAGGAAAAATCGGAGGAGAACCCCCGCCCCATCGAACAGAAGATGACCATCGATGACGGCGGACATGCGACCGACCTTTACACCATCTGGTATCACGGCTCGACGATCACCCATATTGACTCTCTTTG
>DASZRZ010000293.1:0-3665 GCA_035548935.1 Terriglobales bacterium | reverse complement strand
CGACCCCAGCGGTGAAAAAACAGGAAACGCACGGGACGTTACCGCCTCCGATTCCAAAAAAGGCGTGACGCTGACAGATCTGGTCAATCAGGCCGGTCAGAACAAAATCGCCATCAACTTCATCTGGACCCTGGTCTGCGGCTTTCTTGTCATGTTCATGCAGGCTGGATTCGCCACGGTGGAAACCGGGCTCTGCCGGGCTAAAAATGCCAATCACACCATGATGATGAACTTCATGGTGTACGGATTTGGATTGTTTGCCTATTGGGTCTGCGGTTTTGCCATACAGATGGGAGGCGTCGGCGCGGTCGCCAACCTGGGCGGCACGCCCACCATCACCTCCGAATACGCCATTACCTTCCTGGGGAAAACCTGGGGCCTGTTCGGAACCAAGGGCTTCTTTCTGAGTGGCACCTATGACGTGGGGGTCATGGTCCTCTTCCTCTTCCAGATGGTGTTCATGGATACCGCCCTCACCATCGTTACCGGAAGCGCGGCCGAGCGCTGGAAGTTCTCGGCCTTCATGGTGCAGTCCGTCATCATGGGCGCTGTCCTTTATCCGTTGTTCGGCAATTGGGCCTGGGGCGGTGGATGGCTTTCGCAGCTCGGCGCCAACTTTAACCTGGGTCACGGCTATGTCGATTTTGCCGGCTCCGGCGTCGTTCACTCGGTAGGCGCCATAACTGCCTTGGGAACTGCAATGATCATCGGTCCCCGCATCGGCAAGTACAACCGGGATGGCTCCCCCAACGCGATTCCTGGGCACGACCTGATTATTGTGATGCTCGGCTGCTTCATTCTCGCCTTTGGATGGTTCGGCTTCAATCCTGGCAGCACCCTTGGCGCCTCAGGCAACGGCGGTCTGCGCATCGGCTCAGTCGCTGTCAACACCATGCTTGCGGGATGCACGGGCTCCATAGCGGCCATGTTCTACATGTGGATCCGCTATGGTAAGCCGGACTCGTCCATGACGTGTAACGGCTTGCTGGCTGGTTTGGTCGCGATCACAGCCCCCTGCGGCTTCGTCAACTCCGCAAGCTCCGCGATCATCGGCTTCATCGCCGGACTGCTGGTATGCGTGGGCGTCGAGTACTTCGACCGGGTCGCCAAGGTTGACGATCCTGTCGGCGCCATCGCGGTTCACGGCGTCAACGGATTGTGGGGCGTCATCTCCGTTGGTCTCTTCGCCGACGGTACCTCCAATTACGGTGGAAGCTGGAATGGTGTTGCAGGCGGAGTGAAGGGGCTGTTCTATGGTGATCCCGGCCAGTTAGTCGCTCAGTTGATCGGAGTGGGCACACTGATCGGCGTCATATTCCCCTTGGGCTACATCATGGCGCTCTTTGTCCATAAGATTATTGGGCAGCGAGTCTCTGCTGAAGCCGAGTTGGAAGGACTCGACATTCCCGAGATTGGCAGCCTTGCCTATCCCGAGTTTGTCCTCCGGCCTTCCAGTGCTCCGGGCGGAACATCACCCGCTATGAAACCCGCGGCTTCTGCCGCAGGCGGAGACTAGCCGCTTAAATGGGAGAGATCGTCATGAAGAGTACGGGCATGAATAAGCCTTATCTGGTCGAACTCGATGCAGTGAACTCCCGGCAAGACGCCTCCGCATGGCTCATGCCCACCACCCCTCCGGCGCCTCTCCAGGTGCCGGAGGCGGTGGCCGGGGCCTTTTACGAAGGCCTCGCCCATCTCCAGTGCGGGGACGGAAACAAGGCAGTCGAATCGCTCTCCTTGTGCGTGAAGGCTGCTCCGGACTTCGCCCCAGCTCAAGCGTGTCTGGGCGTGGCCCACGCTGTTACCTATAGCCTGTACCCTGCCATCGATCACTTGGAAGCCGCAACCCAGTTGGCTCCCAATGACTTCGCCCCTCATTACCTGCTGGCGCAGTTATATTTCAAACTGCGCGTTCCCGAAAAGGGATACGACGAGGCGAGGGCGGCGCTTCGTTGCATCACCGCCATGGACCAGCGCAAGATGCTCACCCAGTTGCTCAAGGAAGAGCGTGAACGCGAGCGCCATGGAGTGAAGCGCACCTGCCTCAACAAGCCGTTTAGTACCTCGGCTCTCTATGTCGTCGGTAGCGGCCTTGCTGGTTTGATCGTTGCTCTCGTGATTCACCTGAGATAATACTGGCATCCGAGATAGTGTTGCCCGCAGGATAGCCAAAGCGCTCTAAGCAGCGGGAAATGATCGCAACCACGAAGGGAATGCGAGGAGAAGATGCCAACCGGATCCATCCTGGAATTTTTCGCACAGCAGCGGCTGATCTTGTCCTCGGCGCTCATTGTTGCCCTGGTGCTCATACTGATCGTGGGCGCGCCCATCGTTCCTATTGTCGTGGGTTGCGTCGCGGTTGTGCTTATCTCCGTCTTCCGGACGCGTTCCGGAAAGAAACCTTCCACCAGGGGCTAGGCAAGTGAGCACTCCCATTCAGGTCCTGCTGTTGATCGCGGTGCTGATCGTCGTAGCCAAGCTGTGCGGCTCGTTGTCTGCCCGCTTTGGTTTGCCGCTGGTCCTGGGAGAGCTGCTCGCTGGCATCCTTCTCGGCCCCACCGTCTTCAACGTGGGCGTCCTGCCCATGTTTCAATCGGCCGAAGGCGCGGGAGCCGTGCCCGCCGCCGCGGTATTCAAGGTTCTGGCTGAAATTGGCGTCGTTCTCCTCATGTTCGTGGCTGGACTGGAGACCGACGTTCCCATGCTTCGCGATGCCATTTCTCCCGCCTTCTGGGCGGCAGCCGGGGGCATGATCGCTCCCATGGGGGGAGCCATCGTTCTGTGCCGGATCTTCGGCTTCGGCTGGCCGGAATCGATCTTTGTCGGCACGATTCTTACCGCCACCAGTGTCACCATCACCGCGCAGACGCTGATGAACCTCAAGAAGATTCGTTCCATGGCTGGCTCCACCATCCTCGGCGCCGCTGTGATCGACGACGTTCTCGGTCTTCTGGTTCTGTCCGTGGTAATAGCCGTCGCTCCTCAGATGATGAATGGCTCCGCAACCAACTATGGAGCCCTCGGCATGACCGTGCTTCGCATGGTGGTGTGCCTGGTGTTTATGGGGCTGGCAGGCCGCCCTCTCACGCGCTGGATCTTCAAGATGGCGGAAAAGATGCATGGCCACCATACCGAACTGGCGGCCGCGTTGATCCTGGTGTTCCTGTTCTCCTTTCAGGCCGAGTGGCTGGGAGGCATGGCGGCCATTACCGGAGCCTATGTTGCCGGGTTGTTCGTCGCCGCCGATCCGGTTCATGAGCGAGTGAAAAACGAAATCCACGCCATGACCAACTCCTTTTTCGGTCCACTCTTTCTGGTATCGATCGGCCTCGGAGTGAACGCGCGTAACCTCGGCCAGCACGCCGGATTTCTTGCGATGCTCACCACGATTGCGGTAGTTGGCAAGATTTTTGGGAGCGGTGTGGGCGCCCGGGTCAAAGGTTTATCGACAAGGGAATCCATCGCCGTGGGCGTGGGCATGATTCCTCGCGGCGAGGTGGGCCTGATTACGGCCAGCCTCGGCCTGGCCGCCGGGCTGGTCTCACAGGACATCTACGTCCAGATGGTCGTGCTCGTACTGGTGACGACCATTATTACCCCGGCCTTGTTGAAATTCGTGTTCTCGAGGGTGCCTGTCGAACTGGAGTCCCGGCAGACAATCCCGG